>PWTE01000250.1 GCA_003563915.1 Nitriliruptoraceae bacterium | reverse complement strand
TCGATCGCCTCTGCGATCCGGGCCCGGGCGTCGGCAGCGTCGATGTCGACCACGGTCAGATCGGGATCCTCGTCGTCCGCCAGCTGTGTGATCGCCGCCTCGGCAGGCCCCGGGTAGACGAATCCGTCGGCGACGACGGTGCCCAGCTCGTGATCCACGGTGACCACGATCGTCAGGGGCTTCCCGCCCGCGGTCCGGACCCCGACGACCACCAGGTCGACGTGGCCCAGGACGTGGGTCGCCGCCACAGTCCGGTCGACGGCAAACGGGGTCAGCCGGTCGAGCCCTGCCGGTAGCCGGCCACCGCGCCGATCGAGCTCGCGACGGACGTGCTGTCGAAGGCGGTCATCGGGGACCAGGTGGGCAAGCGCCGCGAGCAGCGCGGTCGTCTCGGGCCGTCGCACCGCGACGAACGAGTCGATGACCTCAGCCAGTGACGGGTCCACGTCCTCGTGCCCACCCCGCAGCGGCGGTGCCGGGCCTGGCTCCAGCGCTGAGACGATCGAACTCGCCAGCATCATCAAGCCCAGCGGATCCCCGGTCTCCAGCAGGGCGTTGACCTCATCGAGCAGCTCTGGCTCGTCGTCTGGCCCTCGCCGTCTCGATGGATCCGCGACCCGATGCGGACGGGCGCCGCTACGGGGTTGCCTACGTCTGGCCACGCTGCGCTCCCTCCGCGCTGATCATCCTCCGCTGGGACCGAACGTAGTGGGCGATGTCGAGCCGGACGAGATCCGGCCCTCGGACGTCGGCTCACGCGCAGCCCATCGCCACCATGAGCGCGGCCGGGCCTTCACAGGTCAGATTCGCCTGTCGCGCTGGCGACGATGTCACAGCCTGTTCTGGCTACGGATACCGGCTTCGTGCGTGAGGCAACGGAGTAGCGTGAACTCGGACCGGCTCGGGACGGATGAGTACCGACTCACGGCGCGCCAGGTTCGGCAGGCGTGCGGGCGCTCGGCATACCGAACGCGACGAATCTTACTCTACTGATAAGATGCGTCGCGTAGGCTGCGCACCGTCCGCGACCGGGGACAGTGGTAGGCATGGACACGATCAGCTTCAGGCGTTTGTGGGACGACCTTCTCGCCGAGGGGTGCGTCGCCATCACCAGCGAGGAGATCGCCAAGCGCGCGGGGACGTCGCTGGAGTCCGTCTACGTGGCGACGCACCGTGCGGTCAGTGAGAGGTTGCTGTTCTCGCCCGCACGCGGCCTCCACGTGCTCGTGCCACCGGAGTACCGCACTTGGGGCTCGGTGCCGGCGGACTGGTTCATCGACGACATGATGTCCCACCTCGGCACGCCCTACTACATCGCCTACCTCAGCGCTGCCGCGCGCCACGGGGCTTCGCATCAGGCAGCCCAGCAGTTCCAGGTGGTGACGGGCAAGCGCGTCAAGTCCCGCACGGCCGGTCGCGTCAAGCTGAGGTTCTACAGCTGCTCCTCGATCACGGCACGGGCCATCGAGCTTCAGAACGGCCCGACCGGCCTGCTGAAGGTGGCCACCCCGGAGACATGCCTTCTGGATCTGGCTGAGAACTCCGACGCCGGCGGCGGGGTGGCAACCCTGGTCGAGCTCATCGGGGAGCTTCCCATCGATGGTGATGCGCTCGTCGATGCGGCGGCGACGCGACCCCGTGCCGCCGTGCGACGGGCCGCGTGGCTGCTGGCACGCACCCAGCCGCAGTTGGACCTGGTTGGCCTGGAGCGGCACGCGGCGCCGGGCGTCGGACGGCCCACGCCCTTGGTAGCAGGACAGCCTCCCAGTGGTCGCATCGACAGGCGCTGGGGAGTGGATGTAAACACCACCGCCGGCGGTACGTCGTGATCCCCCGCCCCGCACTGACGCAGTGGCGGCAGCAGGCGCCGTGGCAGACCGACCTGCAAGTCGAACAGGACCTGCTGCTATCGATCCTGGCCATCCGTGTCGCCCATCACCACTACCTGGGCGACCGGCTCGCTTGGCGCGGCGGAACGTGCCTGCACAAGCTGCACCTCGCTGCACCCTGGCGGTACAGCGAAGACCTCGACTACGTACTTGTCGACGAGAACCCGGACCACGGGAGGGTCGCGGACGCGCTGAGAGGGGTCGTGGCCGACATGGGCATGGGCGTGCACCACAGCGAAGTGACCCCAACGCGCGTCAACGTGTATGCCGACACCGAAGCGACCGTCGGTGGGGACCGCATCCGCGTCAAGTTCGAGGTGAACTGTGCAGATGCGCAGCCGGTGCTCGACCTCGTAGATCTGCCCCACAGCGTTACGACCAGGTGGCGTTCGGAGAGCGCTGACGTGCTCACGTTCCGATCGCCAGAGCTCATCGGGACCAAGCTCCGAGCGCTCGCTCAACGGCGCAAGGGCCGCGACCTCTCGGACATGTGGCTCGCTCGCCGTGAGTTGGTGATCGACGACGCCGACCTTGCCGTCGCAGGACACCACTACCTCGACCACGAGGGCATCGAGCCTGCGCGTCTTCGACAGCAGCTCGCCGCGCACACTACCGATCGAGACTTCACACACGACCTCGACCTGCTCACCACAGATCCCTACGACGGCTTCGACGTCGTGGAACAGACCCACCAGCTGATCCGATGGTCAGACCTCCACCTCGACCCACTGTTCGACGAGCGCAGGTCGGCGGCAGCCCGTGCCCGCCGCGCGGATCAGCGACGTCGTAGCGGCGCAGCGGCGGGCCATCTGCAATGCACCGTCCACGTCGTGCAGGACGGCGGACTCAACCGCTGCGGGGAGTTCCACCCCCCGCAAGGAGCATGTTCGCATCACCCTCCCGGGACCCCGGCGGTCGTGGAGTAGACCCTCGGACCCTGCAGGGCGGTACGAGCCCGGATCGAACAACGCGAGGTCAGAGGCCGCCCCACTCACGTGGCTTCCTCGCGAGTGCCTGTCGAGGGCGCGTCACGGGCCACGCGCGCCACGTCAGCGGATCTACCAACACCCGCTGCCGAACTCACAACTGGGTCATCACCTCGTCTGTCGCCATCGCTGATCGCCCCTCCGCACCCAGGTTGGGGGGCTGTCACGCCATGTCATGCGCGCAGTTCAGGGTGCGCCTCGCTCGAGACCACAGCGGGCCCGCACGGTTTCGTCATGGGCTGTGGCATGAACGGCGTCACGCAGCAGCGCCGAGCAGCGCGACGATCTGCGGGCGGTGCCTGCGGGACCGTGGCTGGTGGGGCGACGAGGAGTTGGCTGCAGTTCGACACCGCGCGCCACGACGTGTCGATCACCCGGCGGGAGATCCCCGTCGAGCTCGACATGCTCGCGGCCGAGCTGGTTCCCTTCAGGCATGGGAGGTGCTGGACGGGTTGATGGCAGAGCGTCGTTGCCAGTGCAGGAAGGCCTGGTGCCGCGCTGTCACCACGTGTTCGCGCAGGGAGAAGTCCCCACCGAGGAGCCGTTGTTCCTCGCCGGGCTCCAGACCCGGCGACAGGCGTGACGGACCGGTGAAGCTGATCGCAGGAAGCTCCTCGAGGTGGCCGTAGAAGCACCACATCAGCAGCGCCGCGCCGGGACGTGCCCACCGTGCGAGGTTGGCTGCCATCGCCTCGCGGCCGTCGGTGTCCAGATCGTCGAGCGTGCTGACATCGAGGAGGAGATCGAAGCCCC
>PWTE01000375.1 GCA_003563915.1 Nitriliruptoraceae bacterium | reverse complement strand
GGCGGGGTTATGTGCCCTGCCTGGGTGTTTCTGCTGGTGAGGGCGGTGCTGGCGGTGTTGTTGTCCGCATAACCCTGGCTGTCGTTGTCAATGGCCCAACGAGTCGAGCCAGCCGATCAGGGAGGCGTCCAGGGTCCAGTCGGGTAGGGCGTCGGGGGTGAGTGGCTCGTAGGCGTTTTCGATCGCTTTGCGTTTGGCCTCAGCGTCTGCACGGGCGTAGACCTCGGTGGTGGACACGTCGGCGTGGCCGAGCAGATCGCGGATGTAGATCAAGTTGACGCCGGCCTGGATCAGGTGCATCGCCCTGGTGCGCCGTAGCGTGTGAGGTGTGACCGTCAGCCCGGAAGCCCAGCCGGGGTCGCGCGCTCGGACGGCCCGAACGTGACGGGCCAAGATCTTGGCGAGGCCGGACCGGGTCAATCTGGAGTGGTTGGGCCCGTGGAACAGCGGATCGGTGTCGGCGCCGAGGCCGGGGTGCGGGTCGCGACGTTGGAGGTAGTCGGCGACGAGCCGGGCGGTTGGGTCCATCACGGGCACGTATCGGATCTTGGAGCCCTTCCCGCGGATCGCCACCGTCATCGGGTTCGAGCGGCGGACGTCGGCGACGTCGAGGTCACACAGTTCTTGGACGCGAGCGGCGGTGTCGTAGGTCAAGGCGAGCAGGACGGTGTCTCTCACAGCGCGTGGGCTGGCCGTGCCGGGTTCGGCAAGCAGCATCTTGACTTCATCGCCGGTCAGGTGTCCCAGTTGTGGGGTCGGGGTCTTCTTCTGCCGGATCGCGAGGACTTGGGCGACCTGGTCGAGCCTGTCGGGCTGCTCCACGGCGGTGTAGCGACAAAACGACTTGATCACCGCGAGCCGCTGGTTGCGGGTGGCCGCCGAGCAGCCCCGCTCGGCCTCCAACCAGTCCAGGAACCGCAGGACCCGGGGTCGGTCGATGTCGGCCAGGCGCAGCCGTTCGGGCGGGATGCGCTCTGAGTCCCGTAGCCAGGTGAGCAGCAGTTTCATCGCGTCCCGGTAGGAGGCCACGGTCCTGGGTGAGGCTGCGCGCTCTCCGGCCAGGTGGTCGGTGAAGTACTTCGCCAGCCACCGTGCGGCAAGGTCGGGTGGTGGGGCGGGCCGCGGGCTCACGACTGGTCCTCGGGCGGGCCGGGGATGGTGTAGCCGAACCGGACCTGGGCTTTGGCCATCACCTCGGGGTAGGCGTCGGCGGTCAACCTCAGGTAGTACTGGGTGCCGCGCAGGTCGGCGTGGCCCATGTAGCAGGCCAGATAGGGCAGCATCACGGCCAGGTCCGCGCCCTGTGCGGCCCAGCCTCGCAGGTTGGCCACGGCGAAGCCGTGGCGCAGCGAGTGGGGGCGGGGGCCACCGGTGAAGTGAGGGATGCCGGCGTCGGCCAGATAGCCACGGAACCGCATGTATATCGTCGCCTGGTTGGTCGGCCTGCCCGCAGCCCTGCTGTAGAACAGGTAGTCGTCGGTCTCGGGGACCGGGTGCGCGGCGACGACATAGGCGTCCAGGGTCGCGGCGAGCCGGGTGGTGATCGGAACGGTCCTGCTCTCGCCGTTCTTCGAGTTGCGGATCCGCAGCGTCCCCGCGGGCGTGTCCACGTCAGGCAACTGCAGGTTGAGCGCCTCTGAGATCCTCAGCCCGGCGCCATAGAGCACCCGGAACAGCACCGGGTCGACCAGTGCCTTGTTCGAGTAGGCCGACATGGGCTGCGAGTCGATCGCGTTGAACAGCCGGCGCACCTCTCCATCGGTGAGGACATAGGGCGGCTGGTGGCGGACACGAACGCGAGTTGCCGCGGCCGGGGTGTAGGCGTCCCAGCCGAAGGCGTGGGCGTGATCGACCAGTTGGCGCAGCGCCAACTCGTTGCGCCTGATCGTGGAGGAACGCAGGTGACGGCCGTAGAGGAACCCTTCGACCGCTTCTTTGGTGATCGATCCGTCCGGGTAGCCCTCCCGCCGACAGTGGTCGACGAACTGGCGCAGGACCCGTTCTTGAACTTTGAACCGGTAGCCGCCGCAATGACGGGAGGCGACCAGGTCGGCGACCAGGCCAGGCAGCGTCGTCTCAGGCACCGTGACCACCCGCCCCGACGCGTTCGAGGACGTCTTCGACGTCCAACGCGCAACACCGCAGCCGGTCGACGTCAAACCGCAGGTAGTAGGCCTGAGTCGTGTCGCTGGAGGCGTGTCCCAACACCGCCGAGACCACCGGCATCGGCGCACCGTTGCCGATCATGGCCACCGCCAGCGCGCCGCGCAGGGAGTGCATTCCGCAGACCTCGTTCGGTCCGAACTCGATCTCTGCCCGGGCAGCGTGCCGCGACAGCCGGGAAGCGACCGAGGAGGCGCTGCCGAACGTGTCGAACGGGTGGCGGTGCTTGACGAACACCTTCGAGCAGGCGGTTTCTGGACGGCCACCTTTGATGTAGTCGATGATCGCCCAGCCCACGTCGTCCAGCAGCGGCAGACTCAACGGCCGGCCCGTCTTCTGCTGGACGATCGTGATCTGCTTCGCACGCCAGTCCAGCTCCCCCAGCTCGAGCTGGCGCAGGTCACAGATCCGCAGACCGAGCCGGGCGGTCGCCAAGATCATCGCGTAGTCGCGTTTGCCCGTAGCCGAGGCACGGTCGATCACGGCCAGCACTCGACGGACCTCGTCAGCGGTCCACAGGTGCGGCTCGGACTCGTGACGGATGTGCCGTTGACGCGGCAGCCGATCGGCCAGATTCTGCGGTGTCTTGCCCGCGGCGGCCAAGAAGGCCAGAAAGTCCGCCAGAGACGACCTCATGGTCGCGACGGTCTTGCGCCGCAGGCCACGCTGGCGCACGAAGAACCCCGACAGATCCCCGACACCGAGCGCGGCGAGATCCGCGACGCCCACCTCGTCCAGGTAGGCCAAGAACCGGCTGACCGCCTTGTCCTTGGTGACCACGGTCGCCGCGGCGTTGCCGCGCCCGCGGCATGACGCAAGATAGTCATCCCTGATCCGTCGAAACCTCGCCGGACAGACGTCCTTGGCAGGGACCACCGACCGGTCGACGTCGACCGCCAGACCAGCCAGCGCGTCCGCCATCAGCACCACCGGCCGCCGAACCGCCAGGACATCTCTGTCCGCGACAACCGGCTCGCGCAACGTCTCCAACCTGACCCCGGTCTGGTTGGCGATGAACTCGACGCACACCTGCTCACCCGACGTGTCCAGACCCCGTGCAGCCAAGAAGACGACGAACCGGTCCAGCACCACCTGATAGCGCCGGACGGTCTCCTCAGCCCTCCCAGCCTCGCGCAACACCGTCAAGACCTTGTCGGCGGCAGCCCTGGCATCTGCTTCTTCCATCACAATCACCTCTCCATGCGGTAGCGGAACGAACAGGCAAGCGGTTCCTCCGCTTCGCCGAAGCTGCCTGCGCCCACCGACGCAGGCGAAGGCGTTCCACCCCCGAACGGCGGCTCGACACGTTGGGCCATTGACGCCCACAGCCCAGGGTTATGCGGACAACAACACCGCCAGCACCGCCCTCACCAGCAGAAACACCCAGGCAGGGCACATAACCCCGCCGTCCGCCTAATGCTCGACATCTCGGCGTCACGACGGGCGGAGTCCACGGTCAACCGGCATCTG
>PWTE01000088.1 GCA_003563915.1 Nitriliruptoraceae bacterium | reverse complement strand
CCTGGCCGCCACCACCTCGCCGCTGTCCTTCTCGGCCAGGGCGTACTCGTTGAGGGTCCAGCCGCGTTCCAGCGCTCGCTGGCGCAGCCGGATGTTGTGGGCCTTCGAGCCGGTGAAGTACACGAGCGCGGCACCGAAGCTCTCGGGTGGCACGATGCGCAGGTCGACCTGCAGGCCATCGCGGGTGACCACGGACGTCTTGGTGTCGCCCGACCCGATCGTGCGATCCACCTCGGAGTGCTCCAGGAACGCGGCGGTGACCGCGTCGTGGTCCTCGGCCGCGACCAGCACGTCGACGTCGCCGATGGTCTCGCGGAACCGGCGCAGGCTGCCCGCGTAGGCGACCTGGTCGACCGCGTCGAGCTCGGCCAGCGCGGCGACGATGCGCTCGGCGGGGGGCAGCGCATCAGCGATGGGCACCCGCTGGTCCTTGGACGACAGGCCGAGCTTCTCGATGCCCTGGCGCAGGTTGTCGACGGTCTTCTCGCCCAGGCCCGGCAGGTCGGCCACGGTGCCGTCCTCGAGGCCGGCCGCGAGCCCCTCCAGGTCGGTGATGCCGAGCTCGTCCGCCAGCAGCTGGACGGTCTTCGGCCCGAGGCCTGGGACCTTCATCAGCTCGACCTTGCTCGCGGGGTGCTTCTCGCGCAGCTCCTCGAGCTTGTCGATGCGGCCGTCGTCGACGTACTGCCGGATGCGCCCGGCGATGCTCTTGCCGATGCCCTTGACCTTCGCGAGGTCCGACTCAGACAGCTCCGCGACGTCGCGGTCGAGCGACGCGACCGCCCGTTCGGCGTTCTGGTACGCGCGGACCCGGAAGGCGTTGGGGCTGCCCTCGTCGAGCTCGGTCAGCGTGGCGAGCTCCTTCAGCAGCCGCGCGACCTCCTGGTTCGTGCTGGCCACGGCCACCTCCGATCACGCTGCGGTCGTCGGCGAGCGTAGCCAGCGGGGCCGTCAGGCTCGGTTGGTGTCGGCGGCGTCCCGCGCGCGCGCCAGCTGTGCCTCGACCGACGCCACGGCGGTGGCGTTGATCCCGTCGCGGCGCCGGATGGCCTCCTGCACGTCGAAGCGCGCGGCGACGTCGGCGTCCAACGCGGGGTGCACGGCGGCCAGCTGCTGCGGGTCCAACCCGTCGAGGTCCACCCCCTGCGACTCGGCCAGACGGACCACCTCGCCGACCACCTCGTGAGCCTCACGGAAGGGCACGCCACGGGTCACGAGCTCCTCCGCCAGATCGGTCGCCAGCGCGAACCCGCCGACGCTGGCCGCGGCCAGCCGGTCCCGGTCGAAGCTCAGCGAGGCGACGGTCCCGGTGATGGCCGGCAGCACCAGCTGGAGCGTGCCGACGGCGTCGAAGACCGGTTCCTTGTCCTCCTGCAGGTCGCGGTCGTAGGCCAGCGGGAGCGCCTTGATGGTCGTCAGCAACGCGACCAGGTCGCCGATCACGCGGCCGGCCTTGCCGCGCGTCAGCTCGGCGACGTCGGGGTTGCGCTTCTGCGGCATGATCGACGATCCGGTCGAGAACGCGTCGCCAACGCGGGCGAACCCGAACTCGCTGGTCGCCCACAGCACGATCTCCTCCCCCAGCCGGGACAAGGTTGTCGCGAGGATCGCGCAGGCGGCCAACACCTCCAGTGCGAAGTCGCGGCTGGCGACCGCATCGATCGAGTTCTCAGCCACCCGAGCGAAGCCGAGGTGGTCCGCGTAGGCCTGGGCATCGAGCCCGAGCGTCTGGCCCGCCAGCGCCCCCGACGCCAGCACCGACGCGTCGAGCCGCGCCCGCGCGTCGCGCAGGCGTCCGGCATCCCGGTCGAGCATCCACACGTACGCCAGCAGGTGGTGGCTGAGCAGGACGGGTTGGCCCCGCTGCAGGTGCGTGTAGCCGGGCGCCAGCCAGTCGAGGTGCGCTTCGGCCTGGCCGACGAACGCGTGCTGCAGCTCACCGATCAGTCCGACCAGCTCGTCGCACGCGTCCCGGCACCACAGGCGCAGGTCACTGGCGATCTGGTCGTTGCGGGAGCGCCCGGCGCGCAGCTTGCCGCCGACCTCGCCCAGCTCCTCCACGAGCCAGCGTTCGATCGCGCCGTGGACGTCCTCGTCGTCGGGCTGGAACGGGAACGCGTCGTCCGCGAACAGCGCGGCGCAGCGGTCGAGTCCCGCCAGGAGCTCGTCACGTTCCGCGTCGGTCAGCACGCCGATGCGGTGCAGTTCGTGGACGTGCGCCCGCGACCCGGCCAGGTCCTGGCGCCACAGGTGACGGTCGAAGCCGGTCGACACGCCGAGCTGCCACGCTGCCGCGTCGGGTCCAGCGGTGAACCGTCCGCCCCACAGACGGCCCGCGCCGGTCGACTGCCGTGCGTCGCTCACGTCGACACCTTCCGGTCGGCTACCTCGACGTCCCTGTAGGCGCTGTCGTTCAGAGCTGGTCGCCGTGCGCCTTGGTGCGCGCCGCCCAGGTCTTGAGCGGCAGGCCCCACAGCTTCACGAAGCCCTCGGCCAGGCTCTGGTCGAACTGGTCGCCCTCGTCGTAGGTGGCCATCTCCAAGCTGTACAGGGCCGAATCGGCGCTGCGCCGGCCGACGACGGTGGCGTGGCCCTTGAAGAGCTCGACGCGGACCTCGCCGTTGACGTAGCGGTTGGCCTCGTCCATGAAGGCATCCAGCGCCTTCTTGAGCGGGCCCCACCACAGGCCGTTGTAGATCAGCTGGGCGTAGCGGCCCTCCTCGCCGCGCTTGTGCTCGGCGAGCTCCTGTTCGAGGCAGAGGTCCTCGAGGTCGCGGTGGGCGGTGATGAGCGTGATGGCGCCCGGGCACTCGTAGATCTCCCGGCTCTTGATGCCGACCAGCCGGTCCTCGATCATGTCGATCCGGCCGACGCCGTGCCGTCCAGCGCGCCGGTCGAGCTCCGCGACCAGCTCGTTCAGCGGCAGCTCCTGACCGTCCAGGGACACCGGCAGCCCGGCACGGAAGGCGATCGTGACCTCCTCGGGCTCGTCGGGGGCGTCGGCGACGCTGACGGTGCGCTCGAAGACGTCCTCGGGCGGCTTGGCCCACGGGTCCTCCAGGATCCCGCACTCGGCGGTGCGGCCCCAGGCGTTCTCGTCGATCGAGTAGGGGCTCTCCTTGGACTTGACCGGGATCGGGATGCCGCGCTCGTTGGCGTAGTCGATCGACGCGTCGCGGGTCAGCCCCCACTCGCGGATCGGCGCCATCGTGTCGAGGTCCGGGGCCAGGCACATCGTGCCGACCTCGAAGCGGACCTGGTCGTTGCCCTTGCCGGTGCAGCCGTGGGCGACACCGGCCGCACCCGTCTCGCGGGCGACCCGCACGAGGTGCTTCACGATCAGGGGGCGCGACAGCGCCGAGACCAGCGGATACTTGTTCATGTACATCGCGTTGGCCTTGAGCGCCGGTGCGATGAAGTCGGCGGCGAACTCCTCACGGGCGTCGACCACGACCGACTCGACCGCGCCGCAGTCGAGTCCGCGCTGCTTGATCTCGTCGAGGTCGTCGACCCCTTGACCGACGTCGACGGCGCAGGCGACCACCTCGACGTCCTTGTGCTCCTTCATCCACTGGATGGCGACGGAGGTGTCCAGCCCGCCCGAGTAGGCGAGGACGATGCGCGGCTTGCTCAT
>PWTE01000308.1 GCA_003563915.1 Nitriliruptoraceae bacterium | reverse complement strand
CTCTCGCCGACCACCACCCGCAAGGTGCTGGCTGCGATCGTCGCCTTCCTACTGGTCTCGTTCGCGATCATCCGCACCTCCGAAGCCGCCTTCACCGCCGAGACCACCAACCCCGACAACGCCTTTGCGACCGGCGGTATCACCCTGACCGACGACTTCACGAACCCGATGTTCGATGAGGAGTTCCTCGTCCCTGGTGATGTGATCGAGGAGTGCATCTTGATCACATACGACGGCACCGTGGACGTCTCCACGCTGTCCGAGGTGACCTTGGCTGTCGCCGTCACCGGCGCTAATACCAACGGGCTTGCCGACGAACTGCTCGTCCAGGCAGACGACACGGCCTCCTGCCTGGATACGCCTTCGTACGGATCTGCTGTCGCCCTCGCGGACTTCCCCACCGCACCGGGGACCGGCTGGACGCCGGCCGCAAGTGGCGAGACCCGCGGGTTCCACTTCCGCGTCGAGGTCGGAAGTGGGGCTCCTCAGAACTCGATGACGAATGGCGTCAACGTCACCTGGGAGATCGAAGCCAGCGCCAGCTGATCGGGCATCTCGGTCCGATCACCTCAGCAGGTAGGCCAGGGGTAGGCAGATGACGAGGTCCGCGGATCGAGCTCGGCGGTGGTCACGCACCACCGTTGGGTTCGCCGCGGACCTCGTCCTGTACACCGGCATCGGCCTGGTCCTCTGGCTCGTCGTCCCCGCCCTCCTGCTGGGCTGGCAGCCGATCATGATCACCAGCGGGTCGATGTCGCCGGCGATCGAGCCCGGCGACGTCATCCTCATCCAGCAGGGCATCCCCCCGGAAGGCGAGTGGTTCGTCCCCGGGACCATCCTCACCTTCGAGGACCGGCGTCAGATCGGCGACGGCCCTCTCGAGACCCGGCTGGTCACCCACCGGGTCAACAACATCGACGGCGACGGCAACTACGTCACCCGCGGTGACGCGAACGCCACCGTCGACTCCCGGCCGGTCACCTCCGAGCGGGTCGTCGGTGCCGGCCGTCTCCTGCTCCCCTGGATCGGGCTCCCCGTGCAGTGGGCACGCCAGGGCCAGGTGGTCGAACTCGCCATCTTCCTGCTCTTCCTGATCGGTGTCCTGCTGGCCAGCCGGCTCGAGGACGAGGAGGAGCTCGCCCGACTCGAACGGATCGAGCGCAACGAGGCACGCCGGCGCAGCAGAGCCTCCGGGTTGGAACCCCTGACGATCGGCGCGCGCGACGCCCAGCTGCCGCGGCGGCGGAGCGGTCCGCTGCGTCCACCTCGACGTCTCCAACCCCCGCTGGACGACCAGCACATCGTCGTCCGCCGTCGGCGGCAGGATCACCTGCCCCCGCTCGGGGCCATCGTGCTGGTCCTGGCGATGGCGACCGGCGCCGTCATCCCCGCCGCCCACGCGGCGTTCTCCGACGCCTCCGCCAACACCGGCAACACCTTCGCGACCGCGCCGACGCCCGCAGAGCCGCCCAGCATGGTGCTGCCGCCCTTCATCGATGGGAACGGCGACGAGCTCGACGTCATCGACGACTCGGGGACGAACCCGGGTCAGACGGAGACCTTCACCTACGACTTCGTCTTCGACCAGGACCTGGTCCTCGACGGGATCGTGTCCGCGCGTCTGCTTGCACTGCGAGATGCGCCCGGGAACTCGCCCGCCACCATCAGCGTCACCATCCGCGCCGACGGGAACCCCATCGCGGCCGGCTCGATCGACTTCCGGGGCAACGGCTGGCAGATGCTGGAGTTCGACCTGGACGACCTCGGACCGATCGACGCCACCTTCCCCGCGAACACCCCCTTCGAGGTCGAGATCGAGCTACGACGCGCGGGCATCGACGTCGGATCGGGCCAGTCGGAGATCCTGCTGCCTCTGGCGGACTGAGTCGCGCGCCACCTGCTGCCGCGGCCGCTGAGGGCGCAACAGCACGAGCGTCAGTCGAACCGTTCGGCGATGAGGTCGAGCAGGGCGTCCCACCGGTTCAGGTGCTCGACACGCACGTGCTCAGTGACCCAGCTGACGAACGCGCTCTTCCCCGACGAGGTCAGGTCCACGTGTGTGATCCCGTCACGGACCGCCTCGCCGTGACTGACGCCTCGTCCCCGCTCCGCGACGAACCGGCGGAGCAGGGCGACGTCGAACAGGGTCTCCGCCTCGATCCCGCGCGGATGCCCGTCGTAGACGTCCGCGTAGGTCACCACCTCGGTGGCGCGGTCGAACCCGAACCGCGAGGTCAACGTGTCCCGTGCACGGCGCCCCATCTCGTCGTGGTCGAGCAGCACCACCACGTCGATGTCCAGCTCCGCTCGTAGCACGATCGCCGACATCGAGGCCGCCATCGCCCCTCCCGCTGGCCGGATCTCGATCCCGTCGAACACGCTCTGACGACCCAACTCGTCGGCGACCAGACGGAGGTAGGCCTCGTCGGTGCCGCCCTCGACGATCAGCACGCCGCGGGTCTCCGGATCGATCCACCCGATGCGATCCAGCACGTTGCCGAGACCCGCGTCCGGCAGCAGCCCACCGAGAAGCGGCGCCTGGACCCCGTCGCCGGGAGCGGTCCCCACCACCGCGGTCCGCCCCATCGCGTCGCGAGCCAGTGCGACGACCATGGCCTCCTCGACCCGTGGCACCACGAACGGCGAGGTCGTCGTGACCACCACCGGCGCCCCGGTCTCCTCTGCGACCCGCACCAGCAGCCGCGCCATCGCTCCCTGCCCAGCCGGGTGCAGGAACGCGTCCGGGGACTCCACCACCGTCACCGCCGGCGGCCGGTCGACAGCGGCGAGGTGGCACGCCAGGGCCAGGGCGACGATCGCCCGGGCCTCCGGCGGGGGGATCGCGGACCCCAGGTCGTCCACCAGCACCACGTCCCCGTCGTCGGCGACCGTGACGGCGGCGACCTCGGGGATCACCTCGACCGCGACATCGTGGACCACCGCGGCCAGCGCGTCGGTGTCCACGGCCCCCCGTCCGGCACGCGCCGCACGCTCCAGTAGGTCGAGCGGGCGGTCGGTGACCTGGCAGACGATCGCGTGGCCCTCCGCCGCGTCACCGTCGACGGTCCGGGTGCCGTCATCGGGATCCCACCGCACCGTCGCGACGCCACCATCCGCAGGATGCAGTTCGACGGAGGGAGTACCTCGACGTCCCCGAGGCAGATCGCGTGACGGCTCGAACCGCAGCTGCGGGTCGAGTGCTGCCGCGATCCCGAAGGCGACGTTGCTGGTCCCGGACCGGTTCGGCCCGACCAGGACCGTCACCTTCTCTCCCAGCGGGATGTCCGCCGGTGGGCCCCAGACGGACCTGACGTCGCGGATCCGGACCCGTGTGAGCGCGGTCATCGGGATCAAGCGAAACGCGCGAGGAAGTAGCGCTTCTTGCCGACCTTGACGACCAGGGTGGTCTGGCCGACCAGGTCGTCAGGCCCGAGCTCGCGTTGCGGATCGTCGACCACCACGTTGTTGAGGCGGACGGCGCCCTGACCGACGAGCCGACGTGCTTCACCGTTGCTCTTGGAGGCACCCAGCTCGGTCATCAGCTCGAGCAGCCCCATCCCGTCATCCAGGCGCTCCCGCGGAAGCGTCACCGACGGCGCCTCACCGAACGCGTCGGCCAGGATCTCGTCGGACAGGCCGGCGAACTCCTGGTCGCCGAACAGCACGCTGGTGGCGCGCTCGGCGGAGACGACCCCGTCGTCACCGTGGACGATGCGGGTGGCCTCACGGGCCAGAGCACGGTGGGCCGCGCGCGCCGACGGGTCGCGGTCGTGCTCGCGCTCCAGCTCGGCGATGTCGTCCAGCGGCAGGAAGGTGAACAGCTTGAGGAACCGGATCACGTCGGCGTCGGGGACGTTCAGGAACCACTGGTAGTAGGCGTAGGCCGAGGTCTGCTCCGGGTCCAGCCAGATCGCGGTGCCATCCGACTTGGAGAACTTGCGGCCGTCCGAGCGGGTCACCAGGGGCCAGACCAGCCCGTAGACCTCGCCCCCGTGCAGCCGGCGGGTGAGGTCGACACCGGCGACGATGTTGCCCCACTGGTCCGAGCCGCCGCCCTGCAGACGACAGCCCTCACGGTCGTACAGCACCGCGAAGTCGTAGGCCTGGAGCAGCTGGTAGCTGAACTCGGTGTAGCTGATGCCCTGTTCACGTTCGGTCAGCCGGGTCTTGACCGAGTCGCGCGCGATCATCTGGTTGACCGAGAAGTGCTTGCCGACGTCGCGCAGGAACGCCAACGCCGACAGGTCCTTGATCCAATCGAAGTTGTCGACCAGCAGCCCACCACCGTCGGACAAGCCGATGATGCGGTCGAGCTGGGCCCGGATGGCGGCGAGGTTGTCCGCCAGGACCTCCTCGTCGAGCAGCTCACGTTCCGCGTCTCGGAACGACGGGTCCCCGATGCGGCCCGTCGCGCCACCGGCCAGGGCGATCGGGCGGTGCCCCAGCCGCTTGAGGTGGGCCATCGCCATGATCCCGACGAGGTGGCCGATGTGCAGTGACGAGGCGGTCGGGTCGAAGCCGACGTAGTAGCTGACCGTCTCGGTGGCGAACAGCTGGCGCAGCCCGTCGGCGTCGGTGACGTCCTGGACGAAGCCGCGGCCGCTCAGGACGTCCAGGGCGTTGGTGGTCCCAGCGGCGTCCGGGGCGGCGTCGGCGGGGGCGTCGGCGGAGAAGGTCGTGGTGTCGCTCATCGTGATCGCGACGGTAGCGCGGGCGATCACCTCGCCGACAGTTGGAAGGTGCCGAGGAAGGGCGTCGGCGGCGGACGGGGCGGGCGGCGGACGGGGCGGGCGGCGGACGGGGCGGGCGGCAGCGCCGGGGAAGCGTCAGCGCCAGGCGGTCAGCTCCTCGCGCAGGTGGGCCGGCGGGGTGATCGCGGGGACCTCACGGGCCAGCAGCCAGTCGGGCATCCCATCGGCCCACACGTAGGTGCCCGGGCTGACGGTCCCGGCGAGCACCAGTTCTCGGATCTCGGCGAGGGCGATCGGACCGTGCTGCTCCTCACCCTGGAGGTGGTACCAGCGGGCTGGTTCGGGCACGGCGTTGCGTCCTCGTCCGGGAGTGCAGGGACGCCACCCACGGTACCGGTGGCCGAGGGGTACGGTCCGCGCCGATCTGAGCGAGCGAAGGGTGAGACCGATGGGCACGTGCCGATGCGAGGTCCTCAACGGGCTGAGCGGCGACGTGGCCCGCGAGTACGTCCGCACCCACCTCGAGCACCTGCGCACCGACGGGATGGGACGCACCGTCCACCGCTGTCCCGACTCCGACATCGAGTGGTACGAGGAGCGGGAACCAGGCGGCTACGGCGAGAACGTCCTCGTGCTCCGTCGCGCTCGTTGACGGCGCTTCCGGCTGGAGGGCGGTGCGGTTCAGCCCGGGCGGGCTCTGCCTGCTGGCCGACGGGCCAGCTCCTACCCTCGCCGGTGATCCGCGACCGTGAAGGGCGCCCACCATGGGCCTGATCAACCGCAAGCAGGAGGACGACGACCAGCTCCCGGGCTCGGGGGTGTCGGTCGACCTCGACACGAAGGTGTGCCCGAGCTGCCGTCGCGAGGCGCTGCCGTGGGAGGACACCTGCCCGGAGTGCGGGGTCGCGACCGTCGCACCGGAGGACGTTCCCGCCAGCGAGGTCTCGCTGCCGCCGGGTCTGGCCGCCCTCGCCGCCGAGGAACGAGCCGACGCTGACTCCGACCAAGGTTCCGAGCGAAGCCTGGAAGATCCTGCCGGATAACCGTCGACGGTTTCCAGACAACCGGCCGAGATCCGTCACGTCGCCCTGGCGAGCAGTGTCACGCGGTCGCGGCGTGGGCCGGTCGCGGTGTGGAGCACTCAGGCCCCGCCGGGCTCGTCGATCGCCAGACGGATCCGGCGGAAGCCCTTGCCCTTGGACTCGACCTTGGCGATGCGGACGCGTCCGACCTCGGTGGTCGACGCGACGTGGGTGCCGCCGTCGGCCTGCCGGTCGAGGCCGACGATGTCGATCACGCGGACCTCGCGCAGGGATGCGGGCAGCAGGGACACCTTGGTCCGGATCAGTGACGGATCCTGGTCCGCCTCCTCCCGGGGGAGGAAGCTCACCTCGACCGGCCGGGCCGCCTGCAGTTGCGCGTTGAGCTCGTCCTCGAGGGTGGCCTTGTCCTCGGGGTCCCAGTCGGGTAGCTCGAAGTCCAGCCGCCCGACCCCGGGCTCCATGTTGCCTCCCGTCACCGGCGAGGCGTACCGGGTCCAGACCACCCCGCACAGCGCGTGCATGGCCGTGTGCGTGCGCATCAGGCGGTAGCGCCGGTCCCAGTCGACGACGGCCCGGACGGACGTCCCGGTGCGGGGCAGGGCGCCGTCGATCCAGTGCCAGACGCCCCGCGTGTCCTCGGCGACGCGGACGACCTGCAGGCGATCGTCACCCACCACTACCTCGCCGACATCGTGAGGCTGGCCGCCACCCCCCGGGTAGAACACGGTGCGGTCGAGCAGGACGCGGCCATCGTCGGGGTCGACGTCGACGATGTTCGCGTCGGTCTCGCGGGCGTACTGCTGGGTCGAGTAGATGCGCTCGGTCATACGGGGTCCTCCCGACGCACCGCCAGGTCGGCGGGCGGTGTCACCCGCACGCTACCGACGTGGTTAGCCTGGCGAGGATGCGATGCCTCTCCTGCGGTGACGACTACGAGCCCGGCTACGACCGGTGCGCGGACTGTGGCGTGCCGCTGATCGATCCCGACGACCCCGATGCCGGCGACGACGTCGAGCTGGTCCCGACCGGCGGGCCCAGCGATGCCCGACTCGGACGCTTCCACCCGGCCGTCGCAGATCGTGTCGCGCAGCTTCTGGAACGGCGAGGCATCGGCTTCACCGTCCTCCCCCGCGATGACGAATCCGAGATCCGGGTCGACCTCGAGTGGCGCGACGACGTCCGCGCGGAGCTGACCGTGTCCTGGTCCGAGCTCGTCCGGGGACTCGACGAGCCGGTGGCCTCCGAGGTGATGGCGCTCGGCGGTTCGGCACCGGGATGGTTCGACGCGCCGCGCGGCGGGTACGTCGACCGCTCCGGCCGCATGGTCGTCGAGGCGGTCGAGGACGACCACGACGCGGATGCCGCACGGGTGATCGGTCCGGCCCTACTGACGACCGGGGCGGTCGCCATCGTCGTCGGGTGGTTGGTCGTATCCCTGCCGATCCTGGTCGTCGCCGGCATCGGCCTGGTGATCGTCGGGCTGCTGCTGCCGCGCTGACCCGGAACGGGGCCGCTGCGACGCAGCATGGAGCGCAGGGGTCGCGTTGCCGCGGCGGCTAGCCGTGGACCGCGTCGTCGGCGTCCTGGGCGAGCTGGAGGTACGACTCGACGAGGTGGTGCCAGTGGCAGCCGAGGCAGACCTCGACGACGTAGACCTGTAGATCGCCGTAGCGGTCCGCCTGTCCGGCGATCGCGTCACGGGGCACGGCGCGGCCGCCCGGGGTGCGGGGGTTCTTGCCCTCGAAGACGTAGTCGACGTGGGTGAGCAGGTGCTGGTCGCAGAGGGGGCAGTCCTCCTGCGTGGCGCTGCCGAGGTGCATCGCGGCGCGGAGCAGGTCGGGGTGGGCATCCTGGACGTCGTCGTACGCGGTGAGGCCCTCGCGCACGTCACGGAGCACGGCACGACGCCGCATCCGATAGTCGATCCGTCCCTTGCGCACCGGCTGGTAGCTCCTGTCGGCCCGGCCCCGGTGGGGGCGGGGATCACCGAGCGATCGGACCAGGATACGGCGAGGTCCCCACGGGCGCTCGGGAACCTGTGCGCCCCGCTCACCGGCACACGCGCGCCGGGCGTGCGACGTCCACGGACCCTGCGGCGAGCGAGAAGTCGGCAGATACGCCGACTTCTCGGGTGGTGGCGTCGGGTTCGCGGGAGTGCGGGGGAGAAGTCGGCAGATACGCCGACTTCTGTGCGTCGAGGGGGTGGCCAGTAGCGTCGCAGGGGTCGCCGACCCTCGGAGCCACGTGACGACCGACCCCGCGCCCGACGAGCTTCCCTGCCCGCCCTCGACCCGGCGCGAGGAGCTGACCGAGGACCTCCACGGCCACCAGGTCAGCGACCCGTACCGGTGGCTGGAGGCCCCGGCCGTCGATCCGCAGCTGAAAGGGTGGGTCGCCGCCCAGGCCCTCTGCGCGGAGCGCCACCTCGTCGACCTGCCGGCCCGCGACCGGCTGCGCGACCACCTCGGCCAGCTGTGGGACCACCCACGCCGGTCGGTGCCGTGGCGCAAGGGCGACCGGTGGTTCCAGTTGGCCAACGACGGCCAGCAGGACCAGGACGTGCTGTGGACCGCCTCGGCGGTCCCCGACCCGGCACCGCGGGAGCAGCTGCCGGACGACGACGCCTGGACGGTCCTGGTCGACCCCAACGGCTGGACCCTGGACGGCACCGCCTCGCTGACCGGACTGTCCGTGACCGACGACGGGCGTCGCGCCGCGGTCGCCCGCTCGGACGCGGGTTCCGACTGGATGGTGTGGCGGGTCGTCGACACCGCCACGGGCGACGTCCTGGACGCCGAGGTGCCCTGGTCGAAGTTCTCCACCGCCGCCTGGCTTCCCGACGGGTCCGGCTTCCTGTACTCGGCCTACGACCCGCCGGAGAAGGACCGGGAGCATGCGGCCGCCAACCGCGACCAGCAGCTGCGCCTGCACCGGCTGGGCACGCCCCCCGAGGACGACCCGACCATCTACGCCCGCCCCGACGAACCCGAGTGGGGGTTCGTCCCGCAGGTCAGCCACGACGGGCGCTGGCTGGTGATCGTCGTCACCCACGGCACCCACCCGACCAACCGGATCCACGTCGCCCCGATCTCCGCGGACGGTGACATCGGCGAGGTGGTGCCGCTGCTGGACGACGCCGATGCCCGCTACCTGCCGCTCGGGGTGCTGGGCGACGAGCTGGTCCTGCAGACCGACCGTGGCGCTCCCCTCGGCCGCATCGTCGCCGTGAACCTGCGCGGCACCGGCCCGGCCCGCCAGGTGGTCGGTGAACAGGAGCACCGCCTGCAGAGCAGCACGCTGGTCGGCGGGTTCAGCCCCGACGACCCCGCCTGGATCGTCAGCGAGCACCTGCACCACGCCCGCGCCGCGTTGGCGGTCCACACCGCCGTGGACGGCCGCCACCTCGGCGGGGTCGACCTGCCAGGTCTCGGCACCGTCATGGCGATCAGCGGCGGCCGTCGCGACGCAGCCGTCCACCTCACCTTCGAGACGTTCACCGGCCCCGCCGCGGTCCTGCGGATCGACCTCCCCGTCCCGGATGCCCCGGAGGAGGAGGGCCCGATCCGCGCGGTCGAGGTCACCCCGCCGTCCGCGCCGATCGCCGACCACCTCGTCGTCGAGCAGATCCGCGTCCACCACGACGACGTCGCCGTGCCGCTGTTCCTGATCCACCGGGACGACGTCACCCCGACCACCGAGATCCCCACGGTCCTGTGGGGCTACGGCGGCTTCGACATCCCCGTCACGCCGATGTACCGGCCGGGCTGGCGGGCCTGGGTCGACGCCGGTGGGCTGCTGGCCGTGGCGTGTCTCCGTGGCGGTGGCGAGTACGGCCGTGCCTGGCACGACGACGGCCGGCTGGCCAACAAGGAGCACGTGTTCGACGATGCCCTGGCCTGTGCCGCGTGGTTGACAGGTCGGCGGCGCGACGAGGTCACCGCCTCGGCACTGACCGACGACGCGGCACCCGACGTCGTGTGGTCAGCACCGCGCCACCTCGGCATCGAAGGACGGTCCAACGGCGGGCTGCTCGCCGGCGCCTGCCTGGTCCGGGAGCCGGAGGCCTTCGGCAGCGTCGTCCCCGAGGTCGGGGTGCTGGACCTGGTCCGCTTCCACCTCTGGACGATCGGGTGGGCGTGGGCCTCGGACTACGGCTCACCCGACGACCCCGACGACCTGGCCGTCATCCTGCGCTACTCGCCCTACCACAACGTCGAGGTAGGACGCGCGTACCCACCGACGTTGATCACGACCGGGGACACCGACGACCGGGTCGTCCCGGCGCACTCGTACAAGTTCGCGGCGGCGCTCCAGCACGCCCAGGCCGGGGACGCGCCGATCGTGCTGCGGGTCGACATCGCGGCCGGGCACGGGATGGGCAAGCCGATCAGCAAGCTGCTGGACGAACGCGCCGACGTGCTGGCCTTCCACGCCCACCACCTGGGCCTGGACGTGGACCTTCCGTCGGAAAGCGGGCCAGCCTCCGGCGGGTGACGCCCGATGATGGCCGACCGGCCAGGTCGGGAGGGCTCTGGGCGGGCTACCTTCGGACACGTGATCGGCCGTCATGGTGTGCTTGCACCGAGGGGTCCGGTCGTCGTGGCCCACCGAGCGTGCGCCACGACCGTGGCCCCAGCGCAGCTCTGCGTGATCGGTCATGAGCGCACGGTGTTACTTCAGCCACGACGGCGGATGCCGATGATAGGTATGCGGGGGTGGAGCGGTCGCCGTACGACCGCGACGCAGGTGGAACCAGGATGCCAACAGCGGGGCACATGATGTCCGCATCAGCGGTCGTGCACGGGCAGCGATCACCACAGCAGCCGCACCAGACAGACGTCGATGACGAGGGCGACGCCGTCGGTGCCGAGAGGGGCGACAGGTCGGGCACCGACACCTGGGTCCGCTTCCGTTGCCGCTGCGGACGCAGCGTCGCGGCGCCAGCGGAGACCGAGGCGGCGGATCAACACCTCTGCTCGCGGTGCCGGGAGCGCGCCGTGCTGCAGGGAGATCTGCTGCGGCGCCAGGCCTGAAGGCCGCTCGGGAGCACGCGGGACGAGGTGCTCCGGGGACCGGAAGGGCGCCCGACCGCGATGGCCGGGCGCCCTGGATCGTGCTGACGGGTCCTGACCGTGACGGTCAGGACCCCGGGCGTCAGCTGGTCAGCCACTCGGGCTTGCCGCCCTTGGTGGCCCAGAAGATCTCGGCGATCTCGTCGATCTTGGCGAGCAGGTCCTCACCGGCCTGGGGGTCCATCGTCTTCTTCGCGTCGCCGGCGGCCTTGATGGCGAGCCAGAACTTCTCGTGCAGCTCCGGGTACTCCTCGAGGTGCGGCGGCTTGAAGTAGTCGGTCCACAGGACCGACAGGTGGTGCTTGACCAGCTCGGCACGCTCCTCCTTGATCGAGATGCACCGGGCGCGGAACACCTCGTCGTCGGAATCGTGGTACTTGACCGCGCACTGGTGGACGGACTCCGCTTCGATGCGAGCCTGCTCGGGGTAGTACACCCCGCACATCAGGTCGCAGTGGGCATCGACGACGGGGATGTCGACGAGCGAGCGGATCATCGAGGTCAGACGCATCTTTGCTCCTCGGGTTGACGGGTGGTCGTGACCGAGGTTAGCCATCTCCTCCCGGCCCACGACAGGGCCAGGCGACAACTGCGAACCGTCCGCAACTGGAGGTGCCGAGGTGGCACGTACGCACAGGCTGGTCGCCGTGGTCGGCGTGCTGGTCCTCGGTGCGCTGCTCGCGCGTCGCTCGCTGGTCGAGGTGCGTGGTCCCTCGATGCTGCCGGCCCTGTGGGCCGGGGACCGGCTGGTGACGGTCCCCGGCTGCCGCGCGTGGCTGCGTCCGGGGCAGGTGGTCGTGCTCCGGGACCCGGCCGACCCGTCCCACCTCGTCATCAAACGGGTGGTCGCCGTCACCGGTGACCGGGTCCAGGTCCGCGGCGACGACCCCGACCACTCCACCGACGGACGGCTGTGGGGTCCGGTGCCGACCAGCGCGGTGACACGCATCGCCGTGACCCGCTGGCCCCAGGTCCTGAGCCCGCTGACGCACCGGCCGGAGCCGGAGCACCGCGTTGCCCCTTCGGGCACGTCTGGCGTCGGAAGGGCATCCACCCGAGCGTGCCGTTGACCCGCTGCCGCACCCGGAGGATGCTCGACACCGTGTCCCGCGGAGGCCACGTGGAGCGAACCCGACGGAGCCAGCGGCGCACGGCTCGGTGTCCTCAACCCGAGGTCGAAGCGCCACACGGCCACCCCCTCACGGTCGGCGATCAACGCCCGACGGTGCTGCTCAGGTTGCAGCGGGAAGCGGGCAACGAGGCGGTTCACCACCTGGTCACGCAGCCCCTGCAACGGCACCTGGGGCCGAGCCTCGCCGAGGAGGTGGAGGTCCACCCCGGGACGGGAACGACCACCGACACCGGACCAGCGCCGTCCGGGCCGACGGAGGCCGGAACGGGAGCGGAAGGCCCGGCTCCAGAGGAAGCGGGTGCGGAAGCCGCGGAGGAAGAGGAGGAGCCGAGCCGGCAGGACCAGATCGAGCAGGTGCTGCGCAAGACCGGCGCGGGCAACTGGGCACTCGGGGTCCTGGAGGACCACGCCGTCGACGTGGAGTGGGAGTTCGACGGAACCGGCTCGTACTTCCAGGGCGGCAAGATCTACCTGAACCGATCGCTGTCGATCAACGCTGCCGCGATCGTGATGATGCACGAGGCGCAACACGCGCTGACCAGCGCCAGCGGGGCGACCGCCAGCGTCAGGGACCTCGAGCGCGACGCGTACGTCCGGGAGATGATCGCCGACGAGGCCGAAGCTGTCGTACGACAGATCGAGGGGGCGACGGAGATGGAGGAACAGGGCCTGGACGCCTCGGGGGGTGGACTCACCTCCGGCCTGATGGAGCAGTACCACACCGCGCACCGTCTCATCATGCTCCTGTTGCGCAAGCTCGAGCCCGAGTCGGAGGCCGAGGATCTCCGACGGCGGGCCCGCAGGGCCGTACGGGACACGGTGGTCACGAACTGGTTCCACGACGGCACCTTCGTGACCTCGACCGGGGGGATCAGCTACGGCGAGCACTACGGGAGCTTCTGGGACCAGATCCACGCACCGCCCGAGGAGGATCCCGACGTGGTCGAGCCGCCCGAGCCGGTGGTCGTCTCGTGACGCCGACGGCTCCCGACCCCGCCGAGGTCGCCGCGGCGATCGGACCTCCCTTGGGTCCCCGCCTGGACGAAGGTGACGCCACCCTCCGCGCCTACCGGGTGCCGGGATGCCCCACCGGCATGATCTGGCGGGTCTACGACCCCGGCCCCCACCACCCGATGCAGGTGTACGTCGGACGGTGGCCCGACGGGTCCCTACGGGTCGTCAGCGACGACCTGTCGGGGTTCCTCGAGCTCGTCGAGCACACCGGTGTCCACCTCGAGGACGAGGAGACGGCCCTCGGCTACGTCCGCGCACTGCTCGAGGTCACGCGTGCACCATCGGTCCTGATCCGTGAGATCAGCAACCTCGATGACATCCCGTGGCGGCCGGGGACCGATGCGGAGGAGGACCGACGACGAGCCTTCGAGGACACGGCCGCCGTTGCGCCCCCCTCGGTCGTGGGGACGGGCGACGGGTTCGTCGTCGAGCTCTCCCTCGTCGTCGACCAGAGGATCCAGCGCAACCGCTTCGAGGTAGCTCCTCAGGGGGCGGTGGCGGCGAGCTTCGAGGTCCTCGCCGAGGACCTGCCCCTCCCGATCGCCCGCTGACGCAGGACCGGCGACCTCGACGTCCACAGATCCGTGGGGGCTTCGGAGGCGTTGCACGATCATCCCGACAGATCCTCCGGGAGCTCCTGTCGGCGCCGGGCGACGACCAGCAGCTCGGGGTCGTCCAGGGCCACCTCGCCGGCTGACCGACGCCCGAACGTGCCGGGCTCGCAGCCGCGGACGTCCACCACCTCGAGCCCGGCATCCGCCAGCATCCGTACCGCGTCGCGGACCGTGTAGCTGGCCGTCCACAGGTCGAACCGGCGGCGCGCATGGTCGGGCCCGCGGACCTCGGCCTGCTGGTGGTGGACCAACTGGACGGGATCGAAGGCATCTCCGGGGGCGAGGTGGCGGGCGGCGAACAGGGCGTGGAACAGGGTGACGATCACGACCCCGCCCGGCCGTGCGACCGCCGCCATCTGCGCGACGACCTGCGGATCGGTCACCGGCGAGGTCCCGACCGCACCCTGGCACAGCGACCAGACGACCTCGAACGGCCCTGCGTCGCCGGCCACCGCGGTCAGCTCCCTCGCGTCACCCACCGTCAGCGTCACCTCGACCCCTTCATCGACGGCCGCGGACCGCCCGGCGTCCACCAGTCCGGGTGAGACGTCGACCCCGACGGCCCGAACCCCCGGGACCGCCGTCGCGAGCGCGCGCAGGTGACGACCGTCGCCACACCCGACGTCCAACACCGCATCAGCCTGCCCGATCGGTCGGCCGCGGGCCGCCGCCACCAGCTGGCGCAACGTCGTCAGCTCCTCGGCGGTGCCGGCGGCGAAGGCGTTGCGGCGGTAGTCCGCCCCCTGGAAGTCCCCGATCGACCGGTAGAAGGCCGGGTCGGCGGGCCCCGGGACGGGTGGCACCTCGACGGGGCGGTCGTCGCGATCCCGCCACGACCCCCCGGTGGACCCGCTCATGCCCCGTCGTCGGTCGCAGCGTCGACCTCGGCCCCATCCTCGCGGGCCTGCCGTTCGGCCCACCAGACGTCGAGCGCCGCGAGGGCCTCGGCCTCGCTCATCGCGCCACGGTCGAGCCGCAGCTCCAGCAGGTGGTTCCACGCCTCACCGACGACGGGACCGGGTCGGATGCCGAGGTGCGACATGATCCGGTTGCCGTCGATCGGCGGCCGCATCGCCTCGAGCTCCTCCTGCTCTCTCAGCCGCTCGACGCGCTCCTCGAGCTCGTCGACGCGCCGCTGGATCCGCGCCGCGCGCTTCGGGTTGCCGGTCGTGACGTCCGCGCGGGTCAGGGCGTTGAGCTTCTCGTAGAGGTGTCCCGCGTCGCGGACGTAGCGCCGCACCGCCGCATCGGTCCAACCCTGCTTGTAGGTGTGGAAGCGCAGGTGCATGCGCACCAGCTCGCTGACGTCCTTCGTGGTCTGCTTGTCGAACCGCAGCTCCCGCATCCGGTGGCGGGTCATGCGCGCGCCGACGACGTCGTGGTGGTGGAAGCTCACCGCACCGTCGTGGTGCACCTCCTTGGTGTCGGGCTTGCCGATGTGTGCATCAGCGCCGCGAACCGCAGCACGAAGTCGGGCTCGTCGCCCTCGAGTCCCATCGCGTTCTCGACCACGGCCAGGGTGTGGAGGTAGACGTCCTTGTGACGGTGGATCGGATCGCGGCACTCCCGCAGCTCCACCAGCTCGGGGACGACGTAGCCCATCAGTCCGGTGCGCAGCAGCAGCTGGATACCCCGGCGTGGTCGCTGACCGGTGATCAGCCGGACGAGTTCGTCACGGACCCGCTCCGCCGAGATGGTCGCGAGCTCGTCCGCCATCGCGGTCGCGGCCGCCACCGCCGCGGGGTCGGCCTCTCCGTCGAGCACCGCCGCGAACCGCGCCAAGCGCACCATCCGAAGCGGGTCGTCGGCGAAGGAGGTGTGCGGGTCGATCGGCGTGCGCAGCACCCCGCGGTGCAGGTCGCGCAGCCCGCCGTAAGGGTCGACGAACCGGAACTCCGGGACCCGCACCGCCATCGCGTTGACCGTGAGGTCACGGCGCGACAGGTCGGCCTCGATCGACTCGCCGTACGTCACCTTCGGGTGGCGCGAACCCGGCTCGTAGGCGTCGGACCGGTAGGTCGTGATCTCGATGCGCCGCAGCGGGCGACCCTCCACCTGGCGTTGGCAGGACACGGTGCCGTAGTCGGCGCCGGTCAGCCACACCGCGGTCGCCCAGGGCCCGACGACCCGTTCGGTCTCCTCCGGTGACGCCGAGGTGGCGAAGTCCAGGTCCACCTCGGACAGCTCCTGCTGGTCCCCGCCGGCGAGCAGGGTGTCGCGGACGGTGCCGCCGACCAGGTGGAGCTCGTGGCCGGCCGCCACGAACCGCTCCCCGAGCTCCCGGGCCTCCGGGTACACGTCGACCAGCCGCCCGAGCTGGGCAGCCTGGTCAGGGGGCAGGACGTCGGTCAGGGGAGCTCCAAGGCAGCGGTGACAGGCGCGTGGCAGGTGCGAGGGATAGCAGTTCCGGGCCACGGACCGCGAAGCGGTGCTCCAGGATGCCAGAGGGACCCCGCCCCGGGCGATGCGCCGTGGTCGGTACCGTCTGTGCTCCGGGGGACGCTCCGCCTCCCCCGGTCGACCCTGACCACAGGATCCTCGGTGTCCGAGCTTCCACCTCCGCCTCCTGGCCCGTCATCGGCATCCGACGCGCCCGCGACGGCCCCTGCGACGCCCCCCACCCTCCCTGCCGAAGCGCCGAAGGCGGACCCGGTGCTGACCGAGCGGTTCGACGACCGCGAACGCCCCCTGGACCCCCGGGTGAAGATCACCTGGCGGATCTTCGGGACCCTGGGATGGTTGTTCCCGCTGGGTGGCGCCTCGGTGCTCGGCTACTTCCTCCTGGACGGTCCGCTGCGCTGGCTGCCGCTGACCGTGGCCCTGGTCGTCGTCGTGTTGAGCGCGACCTGGTACCCCGGAGCCCGGTACCGCCGGTGGCGCTGGCAGCTGACCGACCTGGCCCTGGAGATGCGCTACGGGGTCATCGTCCACCGCCACGAGGCGGTGCCCTACTTCCGGGTCCAGCAGATCGACATCGAACGCGGCCCCGTCGACCGGCTCCTCGGGCTGGCCACGCTGCAGGTCACCACGGCGTCGGCGTCAGGCAGCGGAGCGCTGCCCGGCATCTCCGAGGAGCAGGCGCCGCTGGTCCGCCAGGAGCTCCTCCTGCGCGCCGCGGAGGCCATCGGCGACCACATGGGAGACGTCAACGATGCCGTCTGACCCTCCGCCGCCCCCCGGGGCGGAGCGGCGACCAGACGGACCTGACGACCCCTCGCCAGCACCGCCCCCGCCACCGCCGGGCGCTCCACCGCCACCGCCACCTCCGCCACCGCCGGGCAGGGGGCCTCGTCCGGCAGACACGGCACCCGCCCCACCCCCTCCGCCACCGGAGCCACCTCCGTCGGGTGACCCGGGCGGCTCGGTCAGCGACGCCGACCCCGCGGTCGCCCCCACCGAGGCCCAACCCTTCGTCACCCCCCGCCGACTGCATCCCGCCAGCGTCGTGCTGGGTATCCCGTTCACGCAGCTGATCCAGGCGCTGATCTTCCCGCTGTTCGCTGGCTTCGCGGCCGGTGGGCGGGCCACGCTCGTCATCTTCGCCTTCCTCGGCATCTTCGGGTTCATCACCCGTTTCCTCGACTGGCAGCGGCGCTGGTTCTCCTTCGACGGCGAGGTGCTCCGGGTCGACAGCGGCATCCTGAGCCGCAACCACCGCAGCCTGGACGTCGCCCGGATCCAGCAGGTCGAGATCCAGCGGGGACCGGTCCAGCGACTCTTCGGACTGGCCACGCTGCGGGTCGAGACCGCCGGCAGCGCCGCCGAGGTGGAGGTCGATCTGCGCGTCCTCCCGGAGGCCGACGCGGTCGCGCTGCGCTCCGCGGTCCGGGTCAGCAAAGCCCGGCTCGCGGCGGGCCCGGACACCGGGTTGGACCCCGACGAGCTGTCCGCAGAGCCCGAGCGACGCGAGATCCTGCGCGTCCCCCTGCGCCACGTCGTGCTCGCGTCCGTGACCGGAGCACGGCTGCTTGTCCTCCCCGCGGTGATCGGCGCGGCCCTGCAGTTCGTCGGCCAGCAGATCGGCGCGTTCTTCGACGACTGGGTGGAACGGGCGATCGAAGCCGGGCTCGCGACCGCGGAGGGAGGACTGCTCACCGAACCCGACTGGCGCCTGGTCGCGATCGGTGCGCTGGTCGCGATCGTCCTGGCCATGCTCGTCGCCGCGGCCGTCGGGCTGGTCCGTGACGGCAACTTCCGCATCGAGCAGGTCGACGACGACCTGTACGTCACGCGCGGACTGGTCACGACCCGGGAGTCGGTCGTCCCGCTCCGGCGGGTCCAACTCGTCGAGGTCCAGCGCAACTGGCTGCGCCGCCTGCTCCGCTACTCCAGCGTGCGGATCCGCTCAGCCGGAGGCTCCACCGGCGGTGACGGTCGCGTCACCGTCCCGCTGCTGCACGAACAGCGCGTCGAGGCACTGCTCCGCGAGGTCCTGCCCGGGATCGACGGGATCCCCCCGCTCACCTCCCATCCACCGCCAGCGCTGCGTCGCGCCCTGTTCCGGTGGCTGCGACCCGCGGCCTACCTGGTCGCCCTCGCGTGGATCCTCCCCGAGTGGGTGGCGTTCCTGGACAACCCGGCCACCCCGTGGGTGCGCTGGGCCACGGTGGCACTGCTCCCGATCAACGCGGTCCTGGCGGTGATCGAGTACCACAAGCTCGCCCACGGCCTGACCCACCTGGTCGTCGCGGCCCGGCAGGGAGCGCTGTCGCTGACGACCACCCTGGCGCCCGTGGTGAAGGTGCAGGCCGTGACCTCGCGCCGGACCTTCTTCCAGCGCCGGCTCGGGCTGACGACCCTGCACGCGCACGTAGCCGGGCCCGGCGCACTGGTCGAGGTCCTGGACGCTGGCAGGGACGACGCGAGGGAGCTGCAGGCCCGGCTGACCGAGCACGCCGCAGCACCCGTCGTCCCTCCGGACCCCGAGGAGCTCCCCGTCGCCGGGTGAGCCCAGCGAGGGTCAGGAGGCGGCGAGCCCCAGTCCGCGCAACGCCACCCGGAAGTCCTGCGGGCTGGTGGCCGCGGCCAGCGCGTCCCGCAGGGACACCTCGCCGTCGCGGTACAGCTCCAGCAGGTGCTGGGCGAAGGTCTGCATCCCGTAGTAGGAGCCCTCGGCGATCGCGTCCTCGAGCAGCGGCAGCTGTTCCGGGTCGGCCAGGAAGTCGTAGAGGCGGGTGGTCATCACCATCACCTCGACGACCGCCACGCGACCCTCACCGGTGGCACGGGGCACCAGCCGCTGACAGACGATCCCCTTCAGCGAGTTGGCCAGGGACAGCCGCGCCTGGTTCTGCTGCTCCCTCGGGAACATGTCGACCACACGGTTGACGGTCTCGCGTGCGTCGGTGGTGTGCAGCGTCGAGATGACGAGGTGGCCGGTCTCCGCCGCCTGCAGGGCGGCCGTCACGGTCTCGATGTCGCGCATCTCGCCGATGAAGATCACGTCCGGGTCCTGGCGGGAGACCGCCTTCATCCCGGTGACGAAGTCCTCGGTGTCCACACCGATCTCACGCTGGTCGATGATCGCGTTGTCGTCGCGGTGCATGACCTCGATCGGGTCCTCGAGGGTGACGATGTGGCAGCGGCGGTTGGCGTTGATGTGGCTGAGCATCGCCGCGGTCGTGGTCGTCTTGCCCGACCCGGTCGGACCGGTGACGAGGATCAGGCCGCGGTGCTCCTCGGAGAGCTTGCGCACCGCCGGGGGCAGTCCGAGCGCCTCGAAGGTCTGGGATCCCGGCAGTACGCGACGGGCGACGAGCCCGACCGACCCGCGCTGCATGAAGACGTTCATCCGGAACCGGCCGACCCCCGCGATGGAGTAGGCGAAATCGGCCTCCTGCGCCTGGTCGAACTTCTCGCGTACCCGGTCGTCCATCATCTCCGAGGCCATGCGCTGCGTGTCGTTGGTCGACAGCGGGGGCAGGTCGATGACCGGCTTGAGGTCGCCGTCGATCCGGACGTAGGCCGGGCCGCCAGCTTTCAGGTGGAGGTCGGACCCACCGGCCTCGACCAGGTGTTGGAGGTACTCGTTCACGCTTTCCACGGCTCTACCCCGTCACGTCTCGGTGGCACGGTTCAGCATCGACCTACATCCGCCCTTCCTTGAGCGCCGGCGGGCGCCTCGCGGTGACGGCGGCTCTCCGTATCGATGCGGAGAGCGGCCGCCATGGTCGCACACCGCGCGTTTCCAGCTCGCCTCGGCGATCGGCCACGTCAGACCTCCACCACCACGGTCACGGGGCCGTCACCGACCAGGTGGACCTCCATGTGCGTGCGGAAACGGCCGGTCGCGACGGTCGCGCCGAGCTCCCGCAGCCGCTCGACGAGGTGGTCGATCAACGGCTCGGCGGTCTCCGGGCGCGCGGCGGCGACGAACGACGGGCGTCGCCCCTTGCGGGTATCCCCGTACAGGGTGAACTGGCTCACCACCAGCAACCCGCCATCGACGTCGGCGCAGCTGAGGTTCATGTTCCCCGCGCCGTCATCCATCACCCGCAGGTGGTAGAGCTTGTCCGCCAGCCGCGCGGCGGTGGTCGGCTGGTCGTCGTGGGTCACGCCGACGAGCACCGCCAGCCCGGGGCCGATGCGTCCGACCTCCTCGGCCGGTGTCCCCCGGTCGGCTGCCGAGGTCACCCACGCCTCACGGACGCGCTGTACCACCGCTCGCAACATCACCCTTTCTGGAGCACAGAGCACCCTATGACGGGACAGATCAGCGCACCAGCCCCACCTGAGCTCCCGTCACGCCTGGTGTGCAGGCGGCCACGGACACCCTCGCGGAGGGCCCGGTGCTCGCTACCCTCACCGGCATGCCCAAGTATCCGACGCACCGTGCGACCTCGGCGGGCGGCATCGTGTGCGACGATCGACCCGACGGGCGCCGCTGGGTGCTGCTCATCGCTCGTCGCAACGCTGCGGGACGGGCGCAATGGACCCTGCCGAAGGGGGGCCTGGAGCAGGGCGAGACCGACGAACAGGCCGCGCTGCGGGAGGTGCGGGAGGAGACCGGCTACGGCGCGGTGATCAGCCACCTGCTCGGCACGATCGACTACTGGTTCGTCTGGCGGCCCGACCGCGTCCGGTACCACAAGTTCGTGCACTACTACTTCATGTGGTGGGATGGGTTCGCGCCCGGCGAGCGGGACGACGAGGCGGAACACGTCGAGTGGGTCCCGCTCGACATCGCACTCGTGCGGCTAGCGCACCGCAACGAGCGCAAGCTCGTGGAGAAGGCCCGCCGGGCGGAGTGCACCGTGGCGCAGCCTCCGCGGCACAGCGACGTGAGCGCGGACCGGTGAGCTACGCACCTCGGTGCGTGCGGTGGTCCCCCGCGCTGCGCATCGTGCTGGTCCTGGCGCTGGGCGGCGTCGGGCTGGCGGCCGCAGGGTCCGGATCCGAGGCTCAGGAGCCTCGAACGCCGGAGATCCGTCTCACCGTCGCCGAGCTGACCGGGGTCCTCGGGCCCGGCACCGTCGGCCCACCCGAGGACGAGGACCTGGTCCCCGGGGAGGAGCCCGAACCCGAGGTCGACCTGCAGCTGCGCGCGCTGATCGAGAACCGTGGCAGCGCCGAGGTGGACGCCCTGCGGCTGGTCGTCGAGGTCTACCCGGCGAGCCCCTCACGCCCCGCCCTACGCGAGGCCCTGGCCGGCGACCCGGGTGCGCCCCCGCTGCTCGTCGACGACCTCACCTTGCGGGAGGACGCCCTCGGGGCGGGTGAGATCGCCGGGAGCAACCGTCGCTACACCCCCGAACGCATCGCATGGGCCGCGGAGGGTGGGGTCCACCCGGTCCGGATCGCGGTCGTCCGTGGCACCGAGGTCCTCGACACTCACATGACCGCTGTCGTGTGGCTCGAGGAGTACCCCTCACAGCCCATCAACACCGTGCTCGTGTGGCCGCTCGACGGCCCCCCATGGCGGGGGGTGGGCGGCGCCTACACCCCCGACGCCGACGCCCCGATCCGGCCCGGAGCCCGGGTCGAGCGTCTGGTGCGGGTCCTTGAACAGGCCGCGGCCCCGCCCGTCGTGCTGGCGCCCTCACCGCACCTGCTCGAGGACCTGCGCGACCGTGCGGACGGCTTCGACCTGATCGTCGAGGGAGACGACGGCGAGGAGGTCCGTCGGGTCGATCCCGAGGCCGCCGAGGCCCGTCGTGCCAACGACCTCCTGCAACGGATCCGGCAGCTCGCCGGTTCGCTGCCGTCCCCGCCGATCGTCGGTACCTACGCCGACGCCGATCTGTCCTGGCTGCATGACACGGGCGACCGGCTGACCCGCGAACTGGCCAGCGATGCCGCCGCCACCGCGCGCTTCCGCCTCCAGGTCGAACTCGGACGGCCACCGCTGGGATCGGTCCACCTGCTGTCCCAACCGGTGAGCGATCCCGTCCTCGACCTGCTCCCGGGGGACCAGCTGCTGGTGCCCTACACGGCGACCGCTGAGGCGGGACAGCCGGGGAACCCGCAACCGGGCAACCCGCTCCGGCCCCTGCGCTCTCCCGCGGGACGTGCGCTGACGGTCGCGGTCGCCGACCCCTACCTCGCCGACCTGCTGACCGATCCCGACGAGGGACACGGCCCGGTCCTCCCGGCGCAGCAACTGGTCGCGGAGACCGCCATGGTCCACCTCGACCCGCCGACGAGCGGACCGGGCTCGCTGCTGCTCCTCCCGGATCCCGGCTGGGACCCCAGCATCGGGTTCGCCACCGAGACGCTGGCACGACTGCGCACCGCTCCCTGGTTGCACCTCACCGACACCCCCACCCTGATGACCGACGGGCGGCGCGACACCACCCAGCTGGAGCTGCGGCAGCCCGACCAGGGGCCCGGCACCGGGTTCGCCTCCGAGCTGACCGCCGCGGTCGGCGAGCTGGCCGCCGCTCAGGCCATGCTGCCCGAGGCCACCTCGCGTATCGGTGGGCGGACCCCCGCCGAGCTCGAGGACGCGCTCATCAGAGCCACCTCGCGGTGGCTCCACGTCGAGGACGGCCCGAGCGGTGCGGCGGAGGACCTCGTGCAGGACGTCCGCACCGACCTGTCGGAGCTGTTCGGCGAGATCACCATCTCCGAGACCTCCGTGACCCTCACCTCGGAGACCGGCCAGGTCCCGGTGACCCTGCAGCGCACCGCGGGTGAGGCGATCGCCGTCCAGGTCGAGGTGGCATCACGCGGTCAGCTGATCTGGCCCGAGGGCCGACGCTCGGAGGTGCTGCTCATCGACGAAGGGACGAGCACGACCGTGGCCTTCCCCACCGAGGCCCTCGGGACGGGCACCTTCCCGGTGACGGTGCGGGTCACCGACCCGACCGGCCGACACGAGCTCGCTCGGACCACCCTGAACCTCCGGTCGACGGCGATCTCACGGCCTGCGCTGGCCGGGATCGGCGCCGTGGTGGTGGTCCTGCTGCTGTTCGGCTCCCTGCGCCGCCGCAAGCCGAGCCCCCGATTGACGGTCGTCACCCACGACGGTGGTCGTCCCGAGGCCGCTGACCCGTCATACTCCCCTGAGCGACCGAGGTGGAGGTGACCGGTGCGCTTCGCTGACGAACGCGGCGACATCATCAGCAACTGGTTGGTGCAGCTGATCGCCATCATGGCGGTGATCGGGGTCCTGGGCTACGAGGGGATCTCGGTGATCATGGCCCACCTGACCCTGGACGAGGACGGCCGCGAGGTCGCTGCGGCAACGCGCTCCACGTACGGTGATACCCGGGACGTCGAACGAGCGATCGAAGCGGGGGAACTGGTGGCGGAGGAACGAGGCGTCGAGGTGCTCGGGGTCCTCGAGATCGAGGAGCCCCGCGAGGTCGTCTACGAGTTCGAGCGCCAGGCGAACACGCTGTTCCTGCACCGCATCGGCCCGCTCGAAGGGATGACCATCGCCCGGACCGACCGCCGTGTCTCGCTGAGCCGGTAGCGACCTATGGAGGGACGCCGGACCGGGACGACCGGGGAGACGGGAAGCGCGGGCGACGATGCGCCGACGCTGACCGACGCCCCGTGGGCCGAGGACGCCGAGGTCGTCGATGCACCGGCGACCGACCGCTCCTGGCCCGGCAGGACCCGCCTGGGCGACCGCTACGAGCTGCAGCAACCGATCGCGTCCGGGGGCGCGGCGATCGTGTGGCAGGCCTACGACCGCAACCTCGCCCGACCGGTCGCCATCAAGCTGCTCCACCCGCACCACGCGAACGACGCGACCACCGTCGAGCGCTTCGAGCGCGAGTCGCGCGCCGCGGCGCAACTCAACCACCCCAACGCCGTGCGCATCTACGACACCGGCCGCGAGGACGACCTCGTGTACCTGGTGATGGAGCACGTCGACGGCCCGAGCCTGCGCGAGGTGATGCGCGAGCGTGGGCCCCTGGACCCCGTCGTGGTCGCCGCGCTGGGGGAACAGGTCGCCTCGGCGCTGGGAGCTGCGCACGGCCACGGGCTGGTCCACCGTGATGTCAAGCCGGCGAACATCCTGATCGCGAACGACGGCACGGTGAAGGTGACCGACTTCGGGATCGCCAAGGCTCTGACCAGCACGGACGCGACCCTCACCACACCGGGGACCGTCATCGGCACCGCGGCGTACGTCGCCCCGGAGCAGCTCCAGGACGCCGTCGTGGATGCCCGCGCCGACGTCTACGCGTTGGGCGTCGTCCTCCACGAGTGCCTGACCGGCAAACCCGCGTTCAGCGGTGACACCCCGACCGCCACCGCCGCGATGCGCCTCAGCCACGATCTGCTGCCACCTCGCCAGCTCCGGGCCGACGTCCCACGTGGCCTCGACGACGTCGTGGCCCGGGCCACCCAACGCGACCCGGTCGATCGCTTCGGTGACGGCAGCGTGATGGCGTCCGCGTTGACCCCGCTGGTCCCGACCAAGCCCTCGGAGCTGACCGCTTCGCTGCCCGGCTCGGAGGTCGAGCAGGACCTCGAGGTGGTGACCCTCGACCAGCAGCCGTACTCGGGCCCGATGCCGACCGCCCGTCGCGAGTACCTGAGGCGGCTCGTCGCCGCGCTCCTCGGTGGTTTCGTGATCGCGCTGGTGGCCTACTTCGCCCCGCAGGCGTTGCGGGACGAGGACCCGGCCCCTCCTGAGGTCACGCCCTACGAGGTGATCGAGACGACGGTCTTCGACCCGGTCGACCCGGGGGGCGGTGACAACGAGGAGCTCGCGGGCCGCGCGGCCGATGGCGATCCTCAGACGGCCTGGACGACCGAGGTGTACGACGACCGCCACTTCGGGGACGACAAGGAGGGCGTCGGGCTGGTCTTCGACCTGGGTGAGCCACGCGAGGTCCGCACCGTGGTCATCGAGCTGACCCGCGGTGGGATCGACGTCGAGCTGTACGCCTCCGACAACCTCCCACTGGCGATCGCCGGGATCGGGGCCTGGGGCGAGACCCGCGCCGCGCAGACCGACATCCGCCAGACCCAGCCGTTCTCGCTGAACCCGACGACCCGGCGCTACTGGATGGTGTGGGTCACGGGTCTGTCCCCCGACAGCGCGGGCGACTACCTCGCCGAGATCGCCGAGGTGAGGTTCCGTGGCTCGGCCTGACCCGCCCGAGGGCCACCGCCCGGACGGCGACACCGCCACGGACGAGGAGCTGCTGGCCCGCTTCGTCGACGTCTCCGCACCGCGCAGCTGGCGTGACACCGCGTTCCGCGAGCTGTCCCACCGCTACCGCCGACGGCTGTTCGCGATCTGTGTCCGTGTCCTCGGGGATCCCGAGGACGCCGAGGAGGCGGTCCAGGAGACCCTCGTCCGCCTGGCTCGCAACGCGGAGGGTTTCCGGGGGGAGGCGAAGCTGTCCACCTGGCTGTACCGGGTCGCCCGCAACGTGTGCACGGACCGGGTCCGCTACGAAGCCCGCCGACCGTCCACACCCGTCGGGGAGTTGACCGAGGAGTTCGACCGACCCGATGAGGACGACCCGATCGAGGGTCACGCCACCACCGCGGCTGTGCGCGACGCCCTCGCCCAGCTCGACGACCGATCACGGATGTTGCTGTTCCTCGTCGCCGTCGACGGCCTGTCCTACGTGGAGGCCGCCGAGGTCGCCGGGCTCGCGGTCGGCACCGTGAAGAGCCGGGTCTCTCGGGCACGTGTGACGCTCGGCGAGCTCCTCGCCGACGACGACACATCTTCGGCGCCACCGGGTCGGCCGGCGACGGGCACCACGCCCGCGACCGACCCGGCGGACCGGGTCGCCGAGGCCCGTGGCCCTCCAGGCGCCGACGGGGCGCAACCTGCCTGACCATCCCGACGTCCTACCGGCGCACCCTCCCGACGACCCCCGGTACGCCGCGCCCGCCCGACGAACCACCCTGACCACCCTCCCGACCCGCGTCACCCGGAGCCCCTGTGGACCCCGCCGACCGCCTGGCCAGCTACCTGGCCGACGAGCTCGATCCCGAGGAGCGTGCCGCCGTCGACGCGGAGCTCGCCCGGGACGCGGCGCTGCGCGCACAGCTCGCGGCGTTGCAGCGGGCCGACTCGGCGCTCGGCGGGCTGCGTTCACCGCAACCACCGGCCGGGTTCGACGCGCGGTTGGACGCGCGGCTCGACGCGGAACTGGACGCGGTCCTGGGGCCAGCCACGGACGCCGCGGCGGCCCCTGCGGGCGCGCACCCACCGGAGGTGACCGACGAGCCCGACACGGCTGGCGGGTCGGCCGCGACCGACGCAGGTGACGAGCTCGCAGCACGGCGCCAGGCGCGGGGGTTGCCGCGGTGGGCGGTCGCCGTCTCCGGCGCCGCCGCGGCACTGGTCGTGATCGCCGGCGTCGGCGTGCTGGTCGGCGACCTGTTCGGCGGGGTCGAGGACGACATGGTCACCACGATGGACGCCCCGAGTGAGGCGCCGCCGGCGGACATGGAGGTGGCCGAGGACGGCGACGACGCCGTCGCCGCGCCGACCGGTCCGACCATCGTCGCCACCGGGCGAGCGGTGACCGAGGATGGGCTCGGTGGGCTGCTCGGCGACCCGACCGCGTTCGGTCTGGCGGACCTGGGCCTCGATCCCGCCAGCGCCTCCGGGGTGCGTGACGCCTACCTCGCCGTCCTGCCGCTCGAGCGCGCCGTCGCCCAGGACGACGCTCCCGAGACGGAGCGCGCCGACCCGGAGCTCGGCCCCCTGGCTGACGCCGAGCTGCGCCTCGTCGGCGACGTCGACGACGCCACGCTCGCCGAGGTGACCCGCTGCCTCGACGTGGTGCTCGCGGACAGCCCGACGGCGATCCCGACCTACGCCGAGCTCCTGACGGTGGACGGCGAGGAGGTCATCGCGCTCGGGCTGATCACCGAGGACCCGGCGACCGGCGCGTTCACCCGCCGCGAGCTGTGGGTGGTGACCCGCGACGGGTGCGACGTCCGGCTGTTCACCCAGGAGTGACGCCGTGCGCGCTCGTGCCGGCTCGGTCGGCGACCGGCGGGATGTTCTGGTTCAGGCGGAACACGTTGTCGGGGTCCCAGCGCCGCTTCAGCGCCTGCAGCCGAGCGAAGGTGTCCTCGCCGTAGGCGTGTCGCACCCGATCGGCGCCCTCGTCGCCGAGGAAGTTGACGTAGACCCCGCCTGCCGACGCCTCCTGTGCTTCCTCGAACAACCTCCGGGTGTGTGCGACGTGGCGTGCGGACTCCTCGGGATCCTCCCAGCGCGTGTTGATGTTGAGCACGAAGGGGGCGTCCCGGTGCGGGCAGGCGGTCGCGGTCTCTCCGACGCGCGCGATGGCGCCTCCCATCATCCCGATCTTGAAGTCGGACAGCGGGGAGGTGTGTCCGACCGCGTAGCGGGCGAAGACCTCGATCGCGTCCTCATCGAGGTGAGCGAGGTACTCCGCCTTCCAGTGGTTCTGGAAGCCGGGGTCCCAACTGGCGTCGAACATCCGCTGGAACGCGGTGTAGGGCCGGACCGCGAAGGCGTCGCCGACGGGGTTCCCGAACCCCCGGAGGCCAGCCAGCACCTCCTCGCCCTCCGCGATCGGTCCGGCGTAGCAGCCGGCCACCGCGACGATCGGCTGCCCGTGCACCTCCTCAGGCAGGAAGGGGGCCGGCGGTGCCGTCCGGCAGATCACGATCGGCGTGATCTCGTCGGGGAGGGTCGGACCGATGTCGCGGAGGTGGCGCAGGACATCCGCCGTGTCATCTGCCGACCAGGCGGTCAACCCACACAGCACGTCCGGGCCGACCTCGTGGAGCGCGAACTCGAAGGAGGTGACGATCCCGAGGTTGCCACCGCCGCCCTTCAGTCCCCAGAGCAGCTCCGGATCGTCCTGCTCCGACGCGCGGACCAGCTCCCCGTCCGCGGTCAGGACCTCCGCTGCCAGCAGGCTGTCGCAGGTCAGCCCGTAGGCACGCTGGAGCCAGCCGATCCCACCGCCGAGGGTCAGCCCCGCCACCCCCGTGGTGGACATCACGCCCATGGTGGTGGCCAGACCGTGGGCCTGGGTCGCCTCGTCGAACTCCGCGCCGATCGTGCCGGGCCCGGCCGTGGCGACGCGGCGCGCCGGATCGACCGTCACCTGGTTCAGACGTCGCAGGTCGAGCACGATCCCGTCGTCGCACGTCCCGAAACCGGCCACGTTGTGGCCGCCACCCCGGACCGCGACCGGCAGGTCGTTGGTCCTGGCGAAGGCGAGCCCCTGGCGGATGTCCTCGATGTCTGCACACCGCACCACGGCGGTGGGGTACCGGTCGATGCTGCCGTTCCACACCGACCGAGCGTCGTCGTAGTCGGGATGGTCGGGTCGCACCACCTCGCCGCGGATGTGGTCGGCCAGACGGTCGATCCCGACGGTGTCGGTCGCTGCAGTACTCATGGTGCGTCCTCCCTTCGAGGTGGACGGTGTCGCGTTCGGGGCACCACCTCGATGTCCCTGACCCTGCCGGAGCGGGGTTGCGCCTGGCCAGTCAAGGTTCTGTACTGGTGGAGCCCGAGGAGAAGGGAGAGACGTGGGCGAGTACGGACAGTTCTGTCCCGTCGCGAAAGCCGCGGAGGTACTCGACCAGCGCTGGACCTTGCTGGTGATCCGCGAGCTGGTCACCGGCAGTACCCGGTTCAACGACATCCATCGAGGTGTCCCCCGGATGTCGCGGAGCCTGTTGTCCAAGCGGCTCAACAGCCTGGTCGGCGAGGGCCTGGTGGAACGCCGCGAGGGCGACCACGGGCCCGAGTACATCCTCACGCCTGCCGGTCAGGAGCTGGAGCAGGTCATCGAGGTGATCGGCAGCTGGGGTATCCGGTGGCCCGGACACCTCAGTGACCACGATCTCGACCCGGCACTGCTGGTCTGGGATATGCACCGGCGCGTGGACCCGGACGCGATCCCACCGCGACGCACGGTCCTCGGCCTGACCTTCCACGGTGTTACGCCCGAGGAGCGTGACTGGTGGCTGGTGCTCGAGCCCGAGGCGGTGGACGTCTGCGAGCACGATCCCGGCTTCGGCACGGACCTGCACCTCGAGACCCCTCTCCACACGATGGTGGGGATCTGGCGAGGGGAGCTCGGTTGGAACGACGCGGTGCGCAGCGGCGATCTCCGGTTCGAGGGACCATCCACGTTGCGGCGCGCGGTGCCCACCTGGTTCCTGCTCAGCCCGTTCGCCACGGTCGAGAGGCCTCCCGCCAACCGACCCGACGGTCGAACGTGACGAGAGCGTGACCGCCAGGCTGCGGGGCCGCGCAGGTGGAATATCCGTCGGGAGCGCACGGTTAGGCTCCATGACGTGGGGATGGACCTGCACGCTTGCCCGGTCCTGCCTGCTCCCACCACCTTCTGACACCGCTGCCGCGAGGACGTGATGAGCTCCACCGACACCCACAACGACACCCACGACGTCGTGATCATCGGTTCCGGCCCTGCTGGGCTGACCGCGGCCGTGTACGCCGCGCGCGCCAACCTCGAACCGCTCGTGGTCGAAGGCGTCGTCGAGGGCGGACCGACCGGCGGACAGCTGACGCTGACCACCGATGTGGAGAACTACCCCGGCTTCGCCGACGGGATCATGGGCCCGGAGCTGATCCTGCAGATGCGTGCCCAGGCCGAACGCTTCGGGACCCGGTTCGTCACCGAGGACGTCGTCAAGGCCAACCTCGACCAGCGTCCGTTCACGCTGGAGACCGCGTCCGGGAACAGCATCACCACCCAGGCGCTGATCGTCGCCACGGGCGCGAAGCCGCGCCGACTGGAGATCCCGGGGGAGGACGAGCTGTGGGGTGCGGGCGTGTCCGCCTGTGCGACCTGCGACGGCTTCTTCTTCCGCGACCAGCACGTCGTGGTGGTCGGAGGCGGCGACTCCGCGATGGAGGAGGCGATGTTCCTGACCAAGTTCGCCTCCAAGGTCACGGTCGTGCACCGCCGCGACGAACTGCGCGCCTCGCAGATCATGCAGGACCGGGCGTTCGCCAACGACAAGATCGAGTGGGTCTGGAACGCCATCCCGATCGAGGTCAACGGCAGCGACGGACAGGTCAGCTCCCTGACGCTCAAGGACACCCAGACCGGCGATGAGAGCGACCTGGCCTGCGACGGGTTGTTCCTCGCCATCGGGCACATCCCCAACACCTGGCTGTTCGACGGGACCCTGGACGCTGACGACGAGGGGTACCTGATCGTCGACGAGCCCTCGACCCACACGAACGTGCCAGGGGTGTTCGCCTGCGGTGACGTCATGGACCACACCTACCGTCAGGCGGTGACCGCCGCCGGCACCGGCTGCCGGGCCGCGATCGACGCCGAGCGGTGGCTCGCCGCCGAGGGCTTGGAGGGCTGAGGGGAATAGGTCCACCACCGCTACCGTTGCCTCCCTCGACACCGCGGACCGCCACGGTCCCCCCGTCCCCCCACCTCACCCCCACCCCACCTCACCCCCACAAGGAGGCCCCCATGGGTGCCACTCCCGTCACCGATGCCGCCTGGACCGACGAGGTCCTCGAGTCCGACAAGCCGGTCCTGATCGACTTCTGGGCCGAGTGGTGCGGCCCGTGTCGCATGGTCAGCCCGATCGTCGACGAGATCGCCGACGAGCACGGCGAGAGCTTGAAGGTGTTGAAGCTCAACGTCGACGAGAACCCCGGTACCGCCCGCGAGTACGGCGTGATGTCGATCCCGACGCTGCTCGTCTTCAAGGACGGTCAGCCCGACAAGCGGATCGTCGGCGCCAAGGGCAAGGCGGCGCTGCTCGCCGATCTCGCGGACTACACCAGCTGACCGTTCCCGTTTCCCTAGGCTGCCCGGGCGTCACACGCCCGGGCGGTCGTCGTGTCGGGCCAGATCAGGAGCCGCGCCGTGGGCACCGTCACGACCGTCGAGCTGATCGGCTACGTGGCCAGCGCGCTGATCGTGCTGAGCCTGTTGATGGCATCGATCCTGCGGCTGCGGATCATCAACCTGATCGGGGCCGCGGTCTTCGCCGTGTACGGGACCCTGATCGGTTCGTGGCCCGTGATCGTCACCAACGCCGCGATCGTGGTCATCGACGTCTACCACCTCGCCATCATCGTCCGAGACCACCGCAAGCAGGGCTACTTCGAGGTGGTGCAGGTCCCGCCGGACTCGCCGATCCTGGACCGGTTCGTGCGGTTCCACCACGACGAGATCGCCCGCTTCGAGCCCAGGTTCCCGGGCCTGCACACGGATCAGCGCGCCTGGATGGTCCTGCGGGACGCGGTCCCGGTCGGTGCGGTGGTCGGCGAGCTCCACGACGACGAGCTCCGGCTCGACCTCGACCACGTCGTCGCCGAACACCGCGACTTCACCGCCGGGGAGGTGCTGTACGGACGGTCGGGCGTGTTCCAGGAGCTGGGGGTCGTCGCGGTGACCAGCCGCGCGGACACACCGGCGCACCGCCGCTACCTCGAACGGATGGGGTTCGTCCCCGAAGGCGACCGGTGGCGTCGTCCCGTCGGGCCGGTGGACGTCTCCGCGTGACCGGCGGACCCGTAGGCTCACGCCCGTGGAACTGATCCGGATCGGCCAGGCTGGGCCCGAGGTGGAGGACGTGCAACGTCGCCTCGGGGATCTCGGCTTCCCGCTGGTCGAAGCCAGCGGCGTGTTCGACGAGGCCACCCAGGAGTCCGTCCGCGCCTTCCAACAGCACCGCGGTCTGCCGGCCGATGGGATCGTCGGCGAGGACACCTGGCGGTTGCTCGTCGGAGCGTCGTACCGGCTGGGTGACCGCATGCTCTACGTCACCCGACCGCTGTTGCACGGCGATGACGTGCGCGAACTCCAGCGCCGACTCAACCGGCTGGGTTTCGACTGCGGGTACGACGACGGGCTCTACGGCCAGCAGACCTTCGATGCCGTCCGCGACTTCCAGCTCAACGTCGGTCTGGACGTCGACGGCATCGCCGGACCCGGCACGGTCGACGTGCTCACCCGGCTGCACCGTCAGCACCAGGCGGCACCGGCCTACGTCGCCCGCGAACGTGAACAACTGCGGCGGACGCGGCGGTCGAGCCTGGCGGGAGCGCGCATCATGATCGACCCCGCCCACGGCCCCGACGATCCGGGCGCGGTGGCTCGTGACCGGGCAGCCGAGCACGAGGTCGCTTGGGCGATCGCGTCGGTGGTCGAGGGGCAGCTCGCCGCGCTGGGGGCGCACGCCGTGCTCAGCCGAGGTCCCGCCACGACCCCGACCCCATCTGAACGGGCGACCCACGCCAACCGTGAGGACGTCGAGGCGATCCTGTCGATCCACCTGAACACCGACCGCTCACCGGCCGCCTGCGGCGTCGCTGGCTACCACTTCGGGACCGACCAGTTCGTCTCGGAGCGGGGCCGCGCGTTGGCCGAACACGCGGTCGATCGCATCGTCGCGGCGACGGGCACCGCGAACTGTCGCGTCCACCCCGCGACCTCGGCGTTGCTGCGTGAGTCCCGTGCTCCCGCCGTCATCGTCGAGGTCGGCTTCCTCAGCCATCCCCAGGAGGGTGCGGCCCTGCTGAGCTCCGAGTACCAGCGGCTGATCGCCGGGGAGCTGGTCGATGCCCTGGTCAGCTTCCTGCTGGGTCACCATGCACCTGAGGAGCTGGCCGCGGTTCGGGCGTGAGCGGCGGGGCGAGGTGCACCGGTGGAGCGACGACGGGCGCCGCGCTGCCATGCTCCACGGTGACGGGAACCAGACGGTCACGGCGCAGGATCAGGGAGAGCCCACCGAGGGCCACGCAGGTCGCGCCGCCCAGGAACGCGGCGGCAGGTCCGAAGCGATCGACCCCCACACCGGCCAGCACCGCACCCGCAGCCACGCCGGTCAGCACCGTGGCCTGGGTCCACTGCTGCGCCTCGGTCTGGGTCCCTCTGAGCGCCAGGTCGTCGATCAGCTGGAAGGCGGCGATCAGGGTGGGCCCCAGGAACAGCCCGGACAGGAACAGCCCGACGGCGAAGGCCGGCAGGGTGACCACCGCGACGGGGAGCAGGAAGAAACCGCCGGCGAAGACCATCGTCAACACGCACAGCTGCTGGACCAGGTCCCCCGGCCAGCTGCGGCTGCCGTAGACCAGCCCACCCAACGCACTGCCCGCCGCGATCGCCGCGATCAGGCCGGCTGCCCGAGGCTCGTCGATCAGGTCCGCGTAGGCCGGGACCACGATGTCGAACACCCCGAACGCGATCGCGATCGTGCCGATGGCCACGACCATGACCCGGATACCGGGTGACCGGAGCGCGACCCACACGTCGGAGGTCCGCTCGCGCCGTGGGATGTCACGAGCAGCCCCGGTCGCCGCGAAGCCCAGGGCGCCGATCGCGGCCGCGAGCCCCGCTCCGACGACCGCCCACTCCGCACCCACCAGGTCGGCGATCGCGACCGCGGTCAGCGGTCCGACGATGAACCCGAGCTCCACCGCGATCGTGGAGACGGCGAACGCGGTGGTCCGCAACTGTCCGGTCGGGAACAGCCGGCTCAGCACGACCCGGGAGCAGGCGGTGGTCGGCGGGAAGACCACGCCGGCGATCACGGCGATCACGACCAGGATCCACGCGGCCGGACGCGCCTCGACCGCCACCACGAACACGACCGTGCCGAGCAGGTACAGCACACCGTCCGGGACCAGCACCCGCGGTGGACCGAACCGATCGGCCAGCTTGCCCTGGATCGGGGAGGCGACGGCGACCCCGATCTGGTGGGCCGCGGTCACGAGGCCCGCGACGGTGAAGCTGCGGTCGCGGGCGATCAACAGCAGGACCATGGCCAGGATGACCATCCCCGGGGTCAGGCGGTGGATCGTCGAGGTGATCAGCGGCCACCTGGCCTCCGGGGTCGCCAGCAGCTCACGGTACGCGCGCACGTGCAACCTCGTCGGACGGGGACGTCGAGAGGTATCTCGACATCGAGAGACTCCGACGGTAGCTCAGTCGGACCTGCTGCGGTGCACGTCGATCGCCGGGCGCACCGGCTGACGGGCCGGAGCGGGATGGGGGAGCCGCCCGAGCACCTCCTCCCACGCCTGCTCCAGCGACTCGGTCCACCGCGCCGTGCGTCGCAGGTCCAGGCGCAACAGCGGGGTACGCGGGTGTTCCCGGTGCACCGTGAAGCCCTCGTGCAGCAGCCAGGACGACGGGAGGATGCAGCTGCGGTCGAGGTAGCGCCGGTCGCCGTAGGCCTCCACCGCACCCGCACCCTGGCGCTGGGCCTCACGCAACGCCGAGCGGATCAACAGCTTGCCGACGCCGGCCTCCCGCTCCGTCGGACGGACCCACAGCGTCGCGAGCAACAGCGCATCGTCGCTCGGGCGCGGCACGGTGGTCCCGCGGATCACGAACGCGTCCGCGCGGGCGAACAGCGCGTAGGCCACCACCTCGTCGTCGACCTCGACCAGACAGCCGGGCGGCGCCCCCTCCTGGACGCGGGCCGACACCCAGGCCTGCTTGCGGATCGCCGGCGACGACGGTGTCGGCGTGCGGATCCAGCCGGGGATGGCGGTCGTACGCGGGGACGGGCAGGTGGCGCCGAGCTCCCAGAACACACAGCTGGCGCAGGCGCCGGGCAGGCGCTCGACGTCGTCCCCGGTCAGGGGACGCGTCCGTGGCGAGACCCGGCTACCGAGGCGCGGCATCGTCGTGGCCCTCCGGGGTGGCCTCGAACGGATCGGACGGGTCCTGCGGGTCGGACGCAGGATCTGGCAGGAGGGTGGCGACGTCGGACCTGCGGCGAGGCAGCAGCAGCGCCAGCAGCGCACCGGCTGCCAGGCCGAGCAGCAACCCGATCACGACCCGCTTCCACCCGGACGGGCCGGCCACGGCCGCCTCGGGATCGACGGCGTCGTCCGGATCGGGATCGGACGTGGGGGCGGTCATGGGTGCGGACACCTGTTCCTCCTCCAACGGTCGGCTCCGGCTGCCGGGCTCCGGCTGCCGGTCGACGTCGCACGGAGCCGGGCTCCGTGGTCGCTACGCTCGAGCCTACCGGCGTGGACGTCACCGTCGGGAGGCACCGGACGAGAGCGGGAGGGCCGTGCGGCTCGACACCGACCCCTACCTCGCGCGGTACGCCGAGCGGGTCCGCGGGATGGCCGCCTCGGAGATCCGCGCGCTGTTCGCCGTCGCCTCGCGGCCCGAGGTCGTCTCCTTCGCTGGGGGGATGCCGGACACCTCGGCGTTGGACATGGAGGTGGTCGAGGACGTCGCGGCCCGGGTGATCCGCACCGCCGGCGCGACCGCTCTTCAGTACGGCGGCGGGCAGGGCCGCGCCGAACTCCGTGAGCTGCTCGTGCAGGTGATGGCCTACCAGGGGGTCCCGGCCCATGCGGACGACCTGATCGTCACCGTCGGCGGGCAACAGGCGCTCGAGCTGATCGCCTCGTGCTTCGTCGATCCGGGCGACGTCGTCATCGCCGAAGGACCGACCTACGTCGGTGGCATCGGAGCACTACGCAGCCAGCAGGCCGACGTGCGCCACGTCCCGATGGACGCCGACGGGATGCAGGTCGAGCTGCTGGCTGACCTGCTGGCACAGCTGGCAGCCGAAGGTCGTCGTCCGAAGTACGTCTACACGATCCCCAACCACCAGAACCCCGCCGGAGTGTCGCTGTCGTCGGAACGGCGCCACCGACTGGCGGAGCTGGCCGAGGACCACGACCTGCTGCTCGTCGAGGACGACCCGTACGGGCTGCTCGACTTCTCCGGACAGACCCTGCCATCGCTGCGCGAACTGGTACCCGACCGGGTCATCTACGTCGGGACGATGTCCAAGACCTTCGCCCCGGGCGTGCGGACCGGCTGGGTGGCGGCACCCCGACCGGTCCGCGACAAGCTGGTGCTCCTGCGCGAGGCCGCCGACCTGTGCCCGTCGAACCTGACCCAGATGATCGTCGAGACGTGGCTGGCGACCCAGCCGTGGCAGGAGCAGGTCAAACGCTTCCGCGAGGTCTACCGCGAGAAGGCCGAGACGATGCTCACGGCGCTGCAGGCGGAGATGCCCGACGGGGTGACCTGGACGGTGCCCCGGGGTGCGTTCTACGTGTGGGTCACCGTGCCATCGGGGATCGACACCTCCGACCTGCTCGCCAAGGCGATCGAACACCGTGTCGCCTACGTCCCCGGCCGCGGTTTCTACGCCGACGGCACCGGCGGCGACCAGGCACGTCTGTGCTACAGCTACCCCGAGGTGGCACGGATCCGCGAAGGCGTCACCCGGCTCGGGGAGCTCTTGCACGAGGAGTTGGCACTGGTCCGGGCCGTGTTCGGCGACGACGCCCCGCAGGTCCGGCCGCGCCGCCAGGCACCGACCAGCGGGCCGGGGGGATGAGCCAGCCGGTGGGCAGATCACCGGAACCGACAGGAGGGAGATCAGCGTGACCGGGACGATCGCGGTGCTGTGCGGAGGGATCTCCCTCGAGCGTGAGGTCAGCCTGCGCTCCGGCGGGAGGGTCGCCGACGCGTTGACGGACCGGGGCTACCCGGTGGTGCGGGTCGATGTGGACGCGGAGCTGGTCCACGTCCTGGAGGAGGGCGGGTTCGAAGCGTGCTACCTCGCCCTGCATGGATCCGCCGGTGAGGACGGCACGATCCAGTCACTGCTGGAGCTGCTCGGCCTGCCGTACACGGGGCCGGACGTCCTGGCCAGCTCGATCGCGTGGAACAAGCCGATCGCCCAGGGGCTGTACGAACGCACCGGTCTCAACGTCCCCGACCGGGTGTCCCTGAGCCAGCAGGCCTTCCGCGAGATGGGTGCGTCCGCCGCGGTCGATCGCATCGCCGCAGCGCTCGGGTCGCCCGTGGTGGTCAAGCCCGCGACCGGCGGCTCGTCCCTCGGGCTGCAGATCGTCCAGGAACCCGCCCGGCTGCCCCAGGCGATCGTCGGGGCCTTCAGCTACGCCAACGCGGTCCTGATCGAGCGCTTCGTCGCCGGCACCGAGGTGGCGGTCACGGTGCTGGACGGCGATGCCCTGCCACCCGTCGAGATCCAACCCAAGGAGGGCGCCTACGACTTCGCCGCACGCTACACCGCCGGTGCGACCGAGTTCCACGCCCCGGCACGCCTGGACCCCAAGGTCCGTACGGCGTGCGAGGACACCGCCGTCCAGGCCTACCAGGCCATCGGCGCCCGCCACCTCTCCCGCGCGGACCTGATCGTCGACGCCGAAGGTCGACCGTGGCTGCTGGAGATCGACACCTGCCCCGGGATGACCGGGACCTCGTTGGTCCCGTTGGCCGCCGCCGCCGCGGGGATCGACGTCGGTGAGCTGTGCGAACGGATCGTCCAGCTCGCGCTGCGCGACGGAGCCTGAACGTGAGTGACGACGACCCGTCCGGTGCCGAGGTGGTGGACGAGGCCCCGCCCCCCACCGTCGTGGTGTTCGACGTCGGCGAGGTCCTGATCGACGAGACCCGCGTGTGGGCGATCTGGGCAGGATTGCTGGGGGTGTCCCCGTTGACCTTCGCCGCGGTGCTCGGCGCGGCGATCGCCCAGGGCGGTGACCACCGGGAGGTGTTCGCGCACGTCGCGCCGAACATCGACTGGGAGGAGCTCGAGGAGGAGCACGAGGCGCGGTACGGCGGGTTCCAGGAGCAGGATGTCTACCCGGACGCCCGGTCGTGTCTGCGCGAGCTACGGGAGCAGGGGCTGCGGGTGGCGATCGCCGGGAACCAGCCGGCCCGCCGCACCGAGCAGCTGGTGGCGCTCGAGCTCCCGTACGACCACCTCGCCACCTCGGAGGACCTGGGGGTGGAGAAACCCGATGCCGGGTTCTTCGACGCGCTCCTCACGATGGTGCAGGTCGAAGGTCCCGAGGAGGTGCTCTACGTCGGCGATCGGACGGACAACGACATCGCCGCCGCGGCGGCGGCCGGGATGCGGACCTGCTGGCTGCGGCGCGGACCGTGGGGTCACCTGCAGGACCTGCCCGACGGCGTCGTACCGGATCTGGTCCTGGAGGGGCTCGGTGAACTCCCGGTGCTCCTGGAGACGTGGCGTGAGGAGGCACACCCGTGACCGACGAGGCGAAACGTGCGGCCGGTGAAGCTGCAGCCGACCTGGTGGAACCCGGGATGCGTCTGGGACTCGGCACCGGTTCGACCGTGGCCTACTTCCTCGACGCCCTGGCCGGCCGGGGCGTGGAGGTCGCGGGCGTACCCACCTCCGACGCGACCGCCGCACGCTGCGGGGAGCTGGGCATCCCGCTGCTGGACCTCGCCGAGGTCCACGAACTGGACCTGTGTGTCGACGGGGCCGACGAACTGGACCCCGAGCTCAACCTGACCAAGGGCGGCGGCGGCGCCCTGCTGCGCGAGAAGGTCGTCGCCTCGCTCGCGACGCGGTTCGTGGTGATCGCGACGGTCGACAAACAGGTGCTCCGGCTCGGCGACACCTTCCCCCTGCCGATCGAGGTCGTGCCCTTCGCGGTCGCGCCCGTCGTCCGTGCGTTGGAGGAGCGCCACGCGGAGCCGGTGGTCCGTGACGGTGGCCGTTACCGCACCGACAACGGCAACGCGGTGATCGATGTGCGGTTCCCAGGCGGTATCGAGGATCCGGCCGTCCTGGACGTCACCCTGACGTTGCT
>PWTE01000267.1 GCA_003563915.1 Nitriliruptoraceae bacterium | reverse complement strand
CTGGCCGCAGGTGGCGTTGGGGCAGTCCCGTTCTATCGTCGACGGCCGTCACGACGTTCCCCCGGGTCACTGGGAGCGAGCAGGCATTTCAGCCTACTCCCGTGCAGCCGCAAGATGCCTGTGATGCTCGGATCGGGAGGTGCAGGACCGGTGCGTGACACATCACGCCGCCCAAGGCCGTGATTGTGCGCGCAGCCGTCTCAGTGCTCCCCCGCGCATAGTCATACCGGCGGTTGTGCGTAGTTCTGGGTTCGGTCGTCAGGCCCAGGACGCACACAGCGGGGAGGCGCTCGGCTCAGACACGGCGGATATCGCTTTGACGGCAGGGAACGGTGACGGCTCCGTCGAATCTGACCGTGATGTTGCGCGGTTCGGGGCCGCCCAGCAGGTCAACTTGCCGCCTTACGACCCCAACTCTCCCTACCTCTTCGATCTCGCCGATGTCTCCGGGACGGACGGAAGGACTCGTCGCATCTTCGTGCACCGGATCAGCGATCCACTCAACACGATCGCCACGGCGAAGCGTTTCGACCTCAGCCCACTCGTCCTCGGTGAACCATTCGAGTGCGTCACAGTCCGGGCGGGTCATGAGTCTCGACTCGATCGATTCCCGCAGTTCTCCGACTGCCTGCCCGATGTCAAGACGGCGGCGACGAAACCGAGACCGAGCCGGCAAGATGGCCACGAGCCAGGACTGATGAACGACGTTCCACGTGACCGCGACGTCCAGCTTCGCGCCGCCACGTCGGCACCTGAAGGAGCCTGACCATTCCGTGAGGCTCAGCCAGTCCTCGGAGACGTAGCCGGCTTCTGCCGTGGCCTTGCGAACCGCTGCGACGACAGCAGGCGGCTGGCTGGTGTCGTGCTTGACCCTCTCTCGGAGCCACTTCTCGGATTCTCCGGTCGTCATCCCCGGAGGAAGTGGGCTCGGGCACCGGACACGTGCAATCTGTCGGAGCGTGGCACTCATGCAAGGCAGACTATCTCGGGCCAGCTCACGCCCGACCGCGGATGCGCAGTCGCGGATCCGTGGCGGAGCGGGGAGAGCTGGACTCGGTGCTTCCACGTGCGCCCGACCTCACCTGATGTGAACGGTTCTCGCACCTCCTCACACCGCCCGTTGCAGTTAACTGGCCGGCGACGCCATCACCGTGATTATCTGGAGCCCGTGTAGGGGTGTGGCTGACGTGGCTGACGGGGTGGTCTGATGCCGTCGGCTACGCGTTATCTGGAGCTCGTGTCTGACGTGCGCCACGTGGCGCTCTCGGGGGTGTAGACCTCGTCGACTTGGCCACGTTGTTGGCCGGGTCAGAGGCCACGCGGATGCGGGTGCAGCGGCTGGTGATGCCGGTCACGGGTGCCGAGTCGTGGACGGTGCTCGACGAGGCGCTGGTGACGGTCGAGCCGGCGGAGCGGTTCCTGGCCCATCTCGCTGCGGTGGAGCGTTCGCCGAACACGGTGCGGGCCTACGCCCACTCGTTGGCGTTGTGGTTTGAGTGGCTCGGGTTGCGGGGCCGGGTCTGGGACGACGCCGGGATCGAGGACGTGTCGACGTTCGTGAGGTGGCTGCGGGCCCCGGCGGACAACGTGATCGTGCTGGATGCGTCGGCGGCGCGACGGTCGGAGGCGACGGTCAACCGGCATCTGGCGGGGCTGTTCGCGTTCTACGACTTCCATGCCCGGGCCGGGGTGGAGTTGGCGGCCGATCTGGTGGCGTGGCGTCGGGTTCCGCGCGGCTCCTACAAGCCGTTCCTGCATCACGTCACGGCGGGTCGGGCGATCCCGACCCGGCCGGTGAAGCTCAAGGCGCCACGGCGGTTGCCGGGCAGCCTTAGCGTTGAGGAGATCACCGCGATCCTCGGGGCGTGTGAGCGGCTGCGTGACCGGTTCCTGTTCGCGTTGCTGGCTGAGACCGGGATGCGGATCGGGCAGGCGTTGGGGCTGCGGCACGCGGACTTCGTGTCACGGCGCCGGGAGGTGTCGATCGTGCCGCGGAGCGACAACGTCAACGGCGCGCGGGCCAAGACGCGCACGATCACCACGCTGCCGATCTCGGCGCCGTTGGTGCGGCTCTACAGCGACTACATGCACACCGAGTATGGCGAGCTCGACTGCGACTACATCTTCGTCAACCTGTGGGCTGAGCCGGTGGGTCGACCGCTGCGCTACCAGGCAGTCGCCAAGCTGGTTGCCCGGCTGCGTGCGTCCACCGGGATTGATCCACCCTGGGTTTGATGGAGGCTCCTAGGCTTGGAAAGCCAAGGAGTGCACATGTCCACGATCGGGAGTTCAGGCAACGCGCAGTCACGTCGGTACACGCAGGCGGAGAAGGATCAGGCGGTGCGGATGGTCCGCGCGCTACGGGCTGAGCTCGGGACCTCGCGGGGCACGGTCAAGCGGGTCGCGAACCAGCTCGGGTACGGGGTCGAATCGGTCCGCGGGTGGGTCAAGCAGGCCGAGATCGACGCGGGCGAGACACCGGGGGTGGCCAGCGGCGAGCAGACGCTGATCACCGAGCTGCGGCAGGAGAACCGGGAGCTGCAGCGCGCGAACGCGATCTTGCGTTCGTCGGCAACTTTCTTCGCGGCGGAGCTCGACCGCCGACACCGTTGATGGTGGACTACATCGACGCCCACAAGGACCTCTACGGGATCGAGCCGATCTGCAGCGTGCTGCAGTTCGCCCCGTCGACCTACTACGCGTTCAAGGCCCGCCTGCCCTCGGCCCGGTCGCTCAGGGATGCGGTGCTGCTGCCGCTGCTGCTGGCCCTGTGGGTCGCGAACTATCGGGTGTACGGGGCCCGCAAGCTGTGGAAGGCCGCGCAGCGTGCAGGCCATGATGTCGGCCGCGATCAGGTGGCCCGTCTGATGCGCCAGGCCGGCATCTACGGGGTCAACCGCTCCAGACGGGTGCGCACCACCGTGCCGGACGATCAGGCCGATCGGCACCCGGATCTGGTCAAACGCAAGTTCGTTGCTGCGGCGCCCAACCAGCTGTGGGTGACGGATCTGACCTATGTGCCGACCTGGTCTGGGGTGGCCTACGTCTGTTTCATCGTGGACGCGTACTCACGGATGATCGTCGGGTGGCGGTGCGCGGGAAACATGCGGACCACCATGGTCCTCGACGCGCTCGAGATGGCCCGCTGGTCACGCGGCACCCAGCTCGAAGGGCTCGTGTGCCACTCGGATGCCGGCAGCCAGTTCACCTCCATCCGGTACGGGGAACGGCTCGCCGAGCTCGGCGCGCTGCCCTCGATCGGATCGGTCGGGGACAGCTATGACAACGCGCTGGCTGAGGCCGTCAACTCGTTGTACAAGGCGGAGTTGATCCGCGGGCCCGGTCAGGGCCCCTGGAAGACCGTCGACGAGGTCGAGCTCGCCACCCTCGGGTGGGTCACCTGGTTCAACACGGTCCGGATCCACGGCACCCTCAATGATGTCCCACCGGCGGAGTACGAAGCCGCCTACAGTCACCAGACGGAGACCAGCCACCCGGTTGGAATCCAATGAGCAGAGCCTCCATCGAACCCAGGGTGGGTCACACCGCAGCCACAGACCATCACGCCGACGAGAGGAACCGACACGACCAAGGCCCCCTGAACCGCACAACTCGACGACCACGCTGTGTTACCAGCCCGTCGCCGAGG
>PWTE01000161.1 GCA_003563915.1 Nitriliruptoraceae bacterium | reverse complement strand
GGGCCGCCACCCCGAGCCGCAGGAGCCAGCGCGCGTGCGGCGCCATCGAGCCCGACACGTCGAGCAACAGCACCAGCCGGCGCGGTCGCGTCTGCCGGTCACGCCAGGCCGGGTCGATGAGCTCGCCACCCGCTTCCAGGGACCGTTCGAGCGTGCGAGCCAGGTCGAGCTCGCCACGCCGTGCCGGCCGACGGCGGCGCGACGGCCGCCGCGGCGTGGCGACGTTCAGACGATCGAGCAACGCATCGATGTCGGCCCGTTCGTCCTCGGAGACCCGGTCGAAACGGCGGTGACGGAGTCGCTCGCGATGCGAGGCGATGGCGCCCGCGATGGCCGGTGGCTGGGTCCCGGCACCGGTGTCGCCAGCGGCATCGCTGGCCGCGTCGATGGTCGTCGGTTCCGTCGCTGCCGGCTCGGCCGGTGTGACCGGCAGGTCACCACGGTCGTAGACCAGGAACACCCTCCGGTAGAGCTCCAGGTGGCGCGGGTCGCTGATGAGACACGCGCGTCCGGTCAGGAACCGGTCCGTCGCATCGGTGGCATCGACCTCGGTCAGGGCCTGCCGACACGCGACGACCTGTCCGGTACCGACCTCGATGCCCGCACTTCGGAGCGCTGCCGCGAGCCCGACCGCCCAGTCGGTCGTCGCGTCGTCTTCGGCACCGGCCAGCGAGGGATCGGGCACGGCCACCTCGCCACCCATGGCTACGACGCCAGGAGCTCGTCGACCGCCGCACGGACCGCCACGAGGTCGTCGTGGTCCTTGACGACCACGCCCAGGGTGTCCACGAGCGTCTGTGCGTCCAGCTCCGCGTCGGCGAGGACCGTGGCCCAGTCGATCGTCTCGGCGATCCCCGGCGGCTTGTACAGCCCGAGCCCGCGGAGCTTGGCGACCAGCTCGGCGACGCGCTCCGCTACCTCGGCGGGCACGTCGGGCGCACGCGTGCGGACGATCGCCGTCTCGCGTTCCACCGTCGGATGGTCGATCCAGTGGTACAGGCAGCGGCGCTTCAGCGCGTCGGACAGCTCCCGGGTGCGGTTGGAGGTGAGGATGACGACGGGTCGGGTCACCGCTGCGACCGTGCCGAGCTCCGGGATCGAGACCTGGAAGTCACTCAACAGCTCCAGCAGGAAGGCTTCGAACTCGTCGTCGGCGCGATCGATCTCGTCGACGAGCAACACCGCCCGGTCACCCCGCCGCAGCGCCTTCAGCAACGGACGCGCGAGCAGGAACCGCTCGGCATACAGCTCGTTCTCGTGGTCAGCCGGACGCTCCCCCGACGCCTCGAGCGCCCGGAGGTGCAGCAATTGTCGCGGGTGGTCCCAGGCGTAGAGGGCCTGGGAGCGGTCGAGGCCCTCGTGGCACTGCAGGCGGACGAGCTCGACACCGAGCGCCGCTGCCAAGCTGCGTGCCGCCTCGGTCTTGCCGACCCCGGCGTCACCCTCCAGCAGCAGCGGCCGTCCGAGCCGCAGCGCGAGGTGCAGGACGGTCGCGAGGGCGCGATCCGCCAGGTAGTCCGCATCCTCGAGCGCGGCCTGTAGCTCCGCCGCATCCACGGGCCGATCCGCCATCCCTGCCTCCTCTCACGGCGCCGGACCCCCGCTCGCGCGGGCCCGTCCGTACCCTGTGACGGTAGCCGTCGAGCGCGAAGGGACCCGCGTGTCCGACCATCACGCCCACGAGCATGATCCCGAGTGTGCCGTCGCCCACGGGGACGCACCCTACGACCCGGGAGATCGCCGGGAGCTCGTCGCGGTCTACGCGACCCCGGTCGCCCACCACCTGCTCACGTGGGGGCGGGAGCTGGGGTTCCGCACGGTGCTCGTCGAACCCGAGCCTGGGCAGCTCACCGACGGGTTCCGCGCCGCGACGGATGCGATCGTCACGCGCTCCGGTGACGTCGAGGTGGGGGCCAGCACGGACGTGGTGGTCACCGACCACGACCGCGACGACCTCGGCCCGGTGATGGCGCCGCTGGTCACCGCACGACCACGGTGGATCGGGATCATGGGCTCGCCCCGGCACGCGCCACCGCACGTCCCGGCGCTGGAGGCCGAAGGGGTCGCTGCCGACCTCATCGCGACGGTGCACCGCCCGATCGGTCTGGACATCGGTTCGAAGGCGCCTGCGGAGATCGCCCTGTCGACCCTCGCCGGACTGTTGGCCGACCGCAACGGACGCGACGGCGGCTTCCCGCGCCCGCGAGAGCAGGCACCGGCCCCCGCCGCGTCAGGCACCTGACCCCACCCGGCATCCCGCCCGCGCCGGCCCCACACCGCCAAGTGTGGTGATCCACGGAAGATAGTTTCCCTGGCTCACCACATCCTGGGGTGAGCAGGCTGTCGACGACGGTTCGGCTACGCGGGAATGGCTCAGCTGGTGGAGGCGATGGGCAGCAGGCCGGGGGCCTGGTGGCCGTCAGGCAGCCGGTCGGACGGCCAGCGTTTGCGGGACCAGCCCGACAGCTTGGTCAGCAGGTTCATCGCGACCGGGTCGTCCTCCCCCGGCTTGGCCTCGACCAGCCCTTCGTCGATGACCCCCTTGAGCCACTCCTCACCCCGTTCGGTCCGCACCAGCGTCAACGTCCAGTTGTCGTCCGCCCCGATCCCCCCGGTCGAGATGTCCGCATGCTCCGCCGCGAAGTCCGGACACAGCTTGCAACCCTCACGCGTGTACGGATGGAACAGCTTCAACGGGATCTCGTGGTAACCCCCATCACGGGTCCACACCTGGAACACCCCCTTGATGTTGATCTTCGTCACATCCGCGACGTCGATGCCGTGCTCGGCCAACACCTGCTGCTGCCCCTCGTAGGTGAACGTCTTCGAACACAACAACCCGATCGTCAACGCGATCTTGCGCTTGTACTTGTTCACCCCGTACGCCTCGACCGTGCCGTTGATCGACGCCTGACAACTCATCCCCACCAACGCGACCTGCTTCATCCGCCGCTCATCAGCCTGCTTCATCGCCAACGGGTTCGCCGAGTACGTGTACCGCGACCCCGCCGCCGCCAGCACCTCGTCACGCGTGGTCGCCAGGAACGGCTCCGCATCGAACGGCCCCCGACCATCGTTCACGATCCGCGAGGTCACCGCCCCCTCGATCCGCTCGGTCTCCAACCCCCAGATCAACAGCGTCGACACCAACCCGCCATCCTGACCCAGCTCATGCACCGCCTTGTCCGTCGCGCGGGTCAACAGGATCGAGCGCACCGGCCCGAAGATCTCCGTATCCGGATCCCGCGGCCGCCCGAACAACGCCTCGTCCAGATCCGACTCCCACGACCGGAACCGCGGACACGCCCGCGTACAGATGTCACAACCACGATCCCCGATCACACACTGATCGTGAGCCATCCCCTCCCCGACCTGCACCGGGAAGTAGTCGTCGGTGTAGCCCAACACATCCCGCGGACACGCCATCACACACGCCGCGCACCCCGTACACAACCCCGTATCCACCACCTCGCGGTACAACTCCCGCCAGTGGACCTCACCCATCCATGCACTCCTCGCTCAGCTGCGACCGCGGGCACCCTACCTGCGAGGTAGCGCTCAGCTCGCGTCGGCGACCAGCGCGTCGAGCGCGATGGTGACCATGTCCCCGAAGGTGCTCTGGCGCTCGTCCGAGGAGGTCTGTTCGCCGCGCAGGACGTGATCGCTGACCGTGAGCACGGCCAGCGCGCGCACGCCGTGTTCCGCCGCGACCCCGTAGATCCCCGCCGCCTCCATCTCGACGGCGAGCACCCCCATCCGGGTCATGGTCGCCACCAGATCGGCGCGCGGGTCGTAGAACAGGTCGGCGCTGTGCACGTTGCCGACCCGCACGGGCAGGTCGCGCGCCGCGGCGGCATCAGCCGCTGCCCGGAGCAGCGCGAAGTCCGCGATCGCCGCGAAGTCGAGCCCGTCGTAGCGGGCACGGTTGACCCCCGAGTCGGTGCAGGCGCCCGCGGCGAGGATCACGTCGCGCAGGTTCACGTCGTCCTGCAGCGCTCCGCAGGAGCCGACGCGAACCAGACGCGTCACCCCGTACTCCCGTACGAGCTCGGTGCAGTAGATCGAGGCGGACGGGATCCCCATCCCGGTCCCCAGGACCGAGACCGGCATGCCCTGGTAGGTCCCCGTGTAGGCCAGGGCGTTGCGGACCTCGTTGACGAGCTGCGCATCGTCGAGGAAGCCCTCGGCGATGAAGCGGGCCCGCAGCGGATCGCCGGGGAGCAGCACCGTGTCGGCGAACTCGTCTGGCTGCGCGGAGATGTGAGGGGTCGACATGGTCGGCCTGTCGTTCGGGGAGGGTGAACGGTCCGGTAAGGACGTGCGCCGTGGCGCACACGATCACCGGCGAGCGCACGCTACCGCTCGAGGTTGCAACCGGGGGACCCGGCCGCGTTCCGACGTTGCGACCGCATCCACGACCAGGGACGGCGAGCCGACGTCGAGCCGCCACGACCCGATCAGGAGGTCGGTGACGGCGCCCTGCAAGCCGGATGCAGGGTTCCTGCAACACCCCCGTGACCATGCTGCGCGCCGGCCGCCGGGAGACGCGGCCACGGCTGGTTCTCCGGCCGACCACCAGGCCGTCCCGTCGTGGGCGACCACCGTCCCACTGGGACCTCACGCACGGGAGGAGCAGGCATGGGGATCGTCATCCTCGTGGGTGTCGACGGCAGTGATGCGGGTAACCGCGCCGTCGCCTACGCCCGCGATCGCGCCAAGGCGCTCGACGGGAAGGTCGTGCTCGCGCACGTCATCCCGTGGTCGCCGTACTCGTTCACGACACCGGAGGACAACGAGGAACGACCGAAGCGGCGGGCCGCGGAGCTTGCGGCGGCCGAGGAGCAGGTGATGGCACCGGCCGCCGCGGTCGTCGGGGACGACGTGCCGTGCATCCCGGTCGTCAAGCACGGCGATCGCGTCGACGTGCTGCTGGACCTCGCACGGGAGCATGGTGCGAGCCAGATCCTGGTCGGCCGGACCGGCGAGAACCGGTTGCGCACCGCGGTGTTCGGCAGCGTCCCGTCCCACCTCGTCCAACTGGCCGACGTCCCGGTGACGGTCGTCCCATGAGCACACCCGGAGCGAACGTGACCGACCTCGTCCTCGCCCAGAGCCTCACCATCGACGAGCGGATCAGCCAGGCGATGGATCCGATCTCGAGTGTCATCGAGGGCATCGTCTTCTACTCGGTGCCCGTGGCCGGGGTGAACCTGCCGCTGATCGTGCTGTGGCTGGTCGCGGCCGGTGCGTTCTTCACGGTCTACCTCGGCTTCCTCAACGTCCGCGGCCCCCGGCACGCGATCGAACTCGTCCGTGGCGACTACACCGACCCGAACGACGCCGGCGAGGTGACGCACTTCCAAGCGCTGGCGACCGCGGTGTCCGGCACCGTCGGGCTCGGCAACATCGCCGGGGTCGCCGTGGCCATCGCCATCGGTGGTCCGGGCGCGACCGTGTGGATGATCATCGCCGGGCTGCTCGGGATGTCGAGCAAGATGGCGGAGTGCACCCTCGGCGTGAAGTACCGCCGTACCCGCCCCGACGGGACCGTCTCCGGCGGCCCGATGTACTACCTCGAGAAGGGCATCGCCGAGGTGACCGGCCGCGTACGGACCGGACGGTTCCTGGCCATCTTCTTCTCGATCGCCTGCATCGGCGGCGCGATCGGTGGCGGCAACATGTTCCAGGCCAACCAGGCCACCGCACAGATCATCGCGGTGACGGGCGGGGCGGACAGCCCGCTGACCGGCCTGCGCTGGGTGGTTGGCCTCGCCTTCGCGATCGCCGTCGGCGCCGTGATCATCGGCGGGATCAAGTCGATCGCGCGGGTCACGGAGAAGCTGGTGCCCATCATGGCGGGCGTCTACCTGCTGGCCGCGGCGATCGTCATCCTGTTCAACATCCCGGCGATCCCGGCCGCGATCGGCGAGATCCTGGCCGGCGCCTTCGGGTTCAGTAGCGTCGGTGGCGGACTCATCGGCGCCCTGATCGTCGGGTTCCAGCGGGCCGCGTTCTCGAACGAGGCCGGCATCGGCTCCGCGGCGATCGCGCACTCGGCGGTCAAGACCAACCACCCGTCGACCGAGGGCCACGTCGCGCTGCTCGAGCCCTTCATCGACACCGTCGTGGTGTGCACGGCGACGGCGCTGATCATCGTGATCTCCGGTGCCTACCTCGACCCGGTCGCCGGTGAGCTCGGCGGGGTCGCGTTGACCTCGGCCGCCTTCGCGACGGTGCTGCCGTGGTTCCCGAACGTGCTGGCGATCGCCGTGATCGCCTTCGCCTTCTCGACGATGCTCACCTGGAGCTACTACGGGATGAAGGCGACCGGCTACCTGTTCGGCGACAGCGAGACCGCAGAGACCGCCTTCAAGATGGTCTTCTGCGTGTTCGTGATCGTCGGTGCGTCGCTGTCCCTCGGTCCGGTGATCGGCATCTCGGACTCGATGATCTTCCTGATGGCGATCCCGAACGTGCTGGGGATGTACATCCTGGCACGGTCGCTCAAGAAGGAGATCATGGGCTACCGCGCGAACGTCGCCGACGGCACGATCGCGAAGGTGGGCGAACTCGACCACTGACGTGTCAACGCCCACGTACGACACCGTCCCCCGCAGCTCAGCGGGGGGCGGTGTCGTCGTCGCGGTCAACGAACACCTCGTCGTTGTGCTCCCCGAGTCGAGGGGGCGGTTCGGCCGGCCGACGTCCGGACCGCGACCAGCGCACGGGCGCACCCGGGACGGTGATCTGCCCGGCGCTCGGATGGTCGATGCGGTCGATCAGGCCAAGGTGTTCCACCTGCTCCCACCCGTAGACCTGGTCCATGGTTCGGATGCGGCCGGCGGGGATGCCCGCGGCGGCGAGCCGTCCCATCCAGGCCTCGACCGGTTCGTCGATCAGGGCGGCGTTGATCTCGGCCTCCAACTCGTCGTAGTGGGCGACCCGCTCCCCGTTCGTCGCGTAACGCGGGTCGTCGGGGTCCAGACCGACGACGGGAGCGAAGCGGCGCCACAACCCCTCCGAGCCGACCGCGATGTTGATGTACCCGTCGGCGCAGGTGAAGGCGGCATAGGGGGCGATCGACGGGTGGCGGTTGCCGCCCGGCTGCGGGACCTCCCCACCGATCGTGTAGCGGGTGCCCTGGTAGGTGTGCACCGCGACACCAGCAGCCAGCAGCGAGGTGGTGACGCGCTGGCCCTCACCCGTCTGCTCGCGCTCCCGCAACGCCGCCACGACACCGTAGGCCCCGAACATGCCGGCGAGGATGTCGGTGATCGGGACACCCGACCGGACCGGTGGCCCGCCGAGCGGACCGGTGATGCCCATCAGACCCGCCTCACCCTGCAGGATCTGGTCGAAGCCGGACCGATCGCCGTCGGGCCCGCCTTCACCGAAGCCGGTGATCGACAGGACCACCAGGCGGGGGTTGAGCTCCTCCAGGGCGGCGGTACCGAGCCCCAGTCGGTCCATCACCCCGGGGCGGAAGTTCTCGATCAGGACATCTGCTCGCGCGATCAGGTCACGCAGCCGGGCGAGCTCTGCGTCGTCCTTGAGATCCAGCGTCACCGATCGCTTGGTGCGGTTGATCGACAGGAAGTAGCCGGACTCGCGGTCGTCGCCCTCCCCCACGAACGGTGGACCCCAGCCGCGGGAATCATCGCCGCCGTCGGGACGCTCGACCTTGATGACGTCCGCGCCGGCGTCCGCCAACATCAACGAGGCGTACGGACCGGCGAGCGCGCGCGACAGGTCGATGACGGTGATGCCGGCGAGCGGGCCGGTCGGTGCGGTGGACTCGGTGCGGGTGGACACGTTCGGCTCCAACGACGGACGTGCACGGCAGCGTAGACCGCGCCCGCTCGCGATCAGGGCTCCACATCCCTCGCCGACGGGTCACCGGGGACGAGCGGGACGAACCGCACGCCGGTGAGCCGCCGCACCTGCTCGAGTCGTCCACCTTCGGCCCGGTAGATCAGCACCTGCTGCCCCCCGTCGGGACCGACCGGAGCGATGAGCCGTCCCCCGTCGACGAGCTGTTCACCGAGCACCTCGGGGAGCTGCTCCGCCGCCGCCGCGATCGTGATGGCGTCGTAGGGCGCATGCTCGGGCAGACCCTTGGTGCCGTCGCCGACGACCACCTCGACGTTGTCGATGCCACAGGCGGCGAGGTTACGGCGCGCGGCCTCGGCGAGTCGGGGGAACCGTTCCACGGTGTGGACCTGGGCGACGAGGTGACTGAGCAGGGCGGCCTGGTAGCCGGTACCCGTACCGATCTCCAGCACGTGGTCGTCGGCGGTGAGCTCGAGCGCCTGCAGCATCGCGGCGATCAGCGACGGCTGCGAGGTGGTCTGGCCCTCGGCGATACCGATCGGGCGGTCGTGGTCGACGTCCCGGCGCCGGTCGGGCGGGACGAAGCGCTCCCGGGGGACGACCTCGAGAGCTTCGAGGATGCGCGGATCATGGACGCCGGCCCGGCGGGCAGCGGCGACCAAGGGTGGCTCGGAACGGCGGCGTCGCATACCCCAGTATGGCGTAGGTTGCCGTCGGAGGAGCTGCCGATGCGCCATGACCTCGACGACCGAGTTTCACGACGCGGTGACCACCGATCCGTCGCCGTCCGCCTGATCGGTCGCCCCGTCCGGCTGACAAGCCCACGCCACCGGAGCCGGGCAGCGGGTGCCGCCCGGTTCAGGCCAGGGGCAGGGTCCGGCGGAACCAGTCGGCGAACAGGGGGTCCACGAGGCTCCCGTCGTCGTTGAGGTGACCACGGTGCGTCAACTGCTTGCGGGCGTTGGTGGCCGATCCCGGGGTCAGACCGAGCTGTTCCGCCTTCGCGCCGTAGGGCGGCTGGCCATGGGCGAGCACCCGCAGGAGTCGCTGCTCGCTGACGGTGAACTCGTCGTGGATGGCGGGCATGAACACGTCGATCTGTGCCCGCGCGGCGGCCAGGGCCTCGGGCCAGTGGTCATCGGCGGTCACGCCCCGGGGGGTGTGGCGCCACGCGGCATCGGCGAGGAACATCGAACGCTGCGGGTGGCCGGCGGCGAGGTGGTGGATGTGGCTGACGACGCTGCCCGCGTCACGCCCGGTGGTCGCGAACCCATCGTGGATGATCGCGTGGAGTGTGGCGGCAGCCAACGGTCCGATGACGACGATGTCGGCCTGGCCGTAGAACGGCTGCTCGCGGTCGGTGAACATCTGTCGCATGGTCGACGGGTGGGAGCCGGCGAACAGCAGCCCGACGTCGCGGTAGTGGTGCTGCAGTTGCGTGCGCAGCAACGCCGCGGCGTTGTCGACCCGGCCGATATCGGAGAACTCGTCGATGACGAGCAGGGCGGGGACCCGCGCGGCGGTCTCCAGGAAGACGTCGAGCAACTGGGTCAGGCGGGTGGCGGCGTCGGGCTGCTCGCGGCGGGGCTTGGCGAACTCGGCGTTGACCAGACCGAGATCGATGCCGACGGTCGCGGCGATGGACCCCGCACTGGTGGCGAACGGACCGTCGGAGCGCACGAGCGCGCGGTCGAGGCGGGTCGCGACATCAGCCATCGTCTGGACGCCGTAGAGGTCGACGTACACGGTCGCCGTCTCGGTGAGGTCAGCGGCCAGACGCTGGAGCACGGAGGTCTTCCCGAAACGCCGGGGACCGAGCAGCGCCGTGACGCGCCGTTCGGTCACACGTCTGGTCAGATCCGCGATGAGGTCATCACGGCCCTGGAACCGGTCGGGTGGCACCGGACCCTGGAACTCGAACGGAGACACGTCCATCGAGGACCTACTGCCGACAGTAGCTACATCCTACCGTAGATAGTAGGTGCACGTCAGGTCCCCCGACGGCCCTCGACAAGATCGACCTCGGGGGCGGGGCGACCGTCGGGGTCCAGCCGGGCGTACCCGGGGCCCCGGTCGAAGAAGCTCGGTTCGCCGCGTTCCTCGCGCATGCGGCTACGCAGCGCCGCGGTGGCGGCCTGGTCGACCTGCGGGGTGTTGTCATCGCCCGTGACGATCACGCCGTAGTCACGCTCCGCCGCGGTGCGGGAGACCTTGCCCCACAGCACGTCGCGCCGCACCAGATCGAGGTCACGGTCCAGCGGGTCCCCCCAGCCCCCACCGCCGGTGGTGCGGATGCGGATCACCTCGCCGGCCTGCACGGGTTCGTCGTCGACCAGGCCGTCCATGTGGCGCTCGTTCGGTCCGCCCGGGTCGATCGTCACCTGGAAGGGTTGGCCAGCCTTGCCGCCCTTGACCCCCCAGCAGGACAGGATCGAGCGATCCGCGATGCACATGAAGTAGGCGTCCTCGAGCATGCGGATGTGCTTCTCGTAGCCCAGCCCGCCGCGGTACTGCCCGGCGCCGCCGGAATCCTGGGCCAGGCCGAGCTGCTCGACGCGGAAGGGGAAACGCGACTCGGTGAACTCGGTCGGCAGGTTGCGCGAGTCCGGGACGACGTGGATCGTGTCCTCCCCGTCGGCGTAGTAGCGACCGCCGGAGCCACCGCCGAGCACCTCGCGCATCAGGTACGAGCTGCCGTCGGCGCGCCGGCCGTACACGCCCGTGTAGCGGATCGTCTCCTGGTCGGCGGGCATGCGCCCGTCGACCGCCTTGGCGAGCACCCCGGCCAGCACGCCGAGCAGCCGCAGGATCACGAAGGTCCGTGCGTTGGTCGGCGCCGGGAAGATCGGGGTGAGGAGCGTGCCCTTGTCGGGGAAGCGCATCTCGATCAGGTCGACGATGCCTTCGTTGACGTCCAGTTCGGCCATCCGCTCGGGGTCGTCGGCGAGGTTGCGCAGGATCGGGCCGAGCCACTTCTTGAGGAAGTTGCCGTCGGCGTAGTCGCCGCAGTGGTTGATCGGCCCCTTGGCCTGCGGGGAGGTGCCGGTGAAGTCGATGACCAGCTTGGCGCCGTCGTCGCTGGCGGGGTCGCCATCGCCCGAGGTCTTGGTGAGGGTGATGCGCTGGCGGTGCAGCTGCGGAGGCTCGACGCCGTCGTGCTCGGCGTAGTCCTCCCAGACGTAGGTGCCGTCCGGGATCTTGGCCAGGATCTCACGCCGGTAGGTCGCGGTGTTGTTGGCGATCACCGCGTCGAAGCAGGCTTCGACGACGTCGCGGCCGTAGCGGGCGAAGAGCTCGCTGACGCGGCGGGCGCCCATCAGGCAGGCGGAGCACTCGGCGTCGAGGTCGCCAGCCAGCGACTCGGGCATCCGCGAGTTGCGGGTCATGATCCGGATGGCGGCCTCGTTGGGCACGCCGCGGTCCCACAGCCGGATCGGCGGGACCATGAGCCCTTCCTCGTAGACGCTGCGGGCGCCGGAGGGCATCGACCCGGGGACGCAGCCGCCGATGTCGTCGTGGTGACCGAAGGCCTGCACGAACGCGACCACCTCCTCGCCCTCGAACACCGGGACGGTGACGCACAGGTCGGGGAGGTGGCCGATACCGCCCTCGGAGAGGTAGACGTCGTTGTGGAAGAACACATCGCCCGGTCGCATCGTCTCCAGGGGGAAGTCGCGCACCACCGGCTGGACCAGCGCGGAGTACGACCGCCCGGTGAGCTTGCGCATCAGCCGGTCGTAGATCCCGGCCCGGTAGTCGTGCGCGTCGCGGATCATCGGCGATCGCGACGTCCGGCCGATCGCGTCCTCGACCTCCTTCTCGATCGAGCCGAGGGTGCCCTGGACGATCTCCAGGACGACCGCGTCGATGGCGGTGGTCCCGTCGGTCAACTTCGGTACGGCGCCCATCAGGCGACCTCCTCACCCTGGCGGGTGACGATCAGGTTGGCGAGCGCGTCGACCCGGGCCGTGAAGCCGGGATGGATCGGCACGGTCGAGCCGAACTCCTGCACGATGGCCGGGCCGGTGATCCGGTCCCCATCGCGCAGGGCCGCGCGGTCGTAGATCGGGGTGTCGACCGGGTCGCCGTCGAAGGCGACGGCGCGGGTGCCCTGCTGGGCGCGGGAGGGGTCGCCGTCGCCCTCCGGCAGCCGCTGCAGCTGCGGGCGGGTGATCGGTCCGATACCGCTGACGCGCAGGTTGACCCACTCGACCGGATGCTGGTGGCCGCCACGGGAGACGTCGTCGCGGTAGCAGTAGCCGTAGAGCTGCTCGTGCTCGTCGTGGAAGGCGGCGACCACGGCGCGCTGGAAGTCGGCATCGATCGGGCCGTCGGGGGCCGGGACGCGGACCTCGAAGGCCTGCCCGTCGTAGCGCAGATCCGCCGTCCGGACGAACCGGTGGTCCGCCGCGTCGAACCCCTCCCGCGTCAACGCGTCCCGCGCCTTGGCCTCCAAGGTGGCGTACACCGCGGCCAGTTCGTCACGATCCACCTCGCCGTCCCTGACGACGTGGGTCTGGACGTAGTCGTTCTTCACGTCGACGGTGAGCAGGCCGAAGGCGGACAGGTTGCCGGGGTTCAGGGGGACGACCACGGCCTGGACGTCGAGGATGTCGATCAGCCGGCAGATCAGCAGCGGTCCGGAGCCGCCGAAGGCCGCCATCGCGAAGGTACGGACGTCCAGTCCCCGCTTGACGGTGATCTGGCGGATCGCGTTGGCCTGGTTGAACGCGGAGATCTCGAGGATGCCGCGGGCGGCGTCGTAGGGGTCCAGACCGAGCTTGCCCGCCAGGGTGTGGATGCCGTCGCGGGCCGCGTCGACGTCCAGGGGGATCTCGCCGCCGAGCAGGTGCGGCGGGATGCGGCCGAGCATGACGTGCGCGTCGGTGACCGTGGGTTCGGTGCCGCCCTTGGCGTAGCAGAGGGGGCCGGGGTCGGCGCCGGCGGAGCGCGGACCGACCTTGAGGTTGCCCTCGGGGCTGATCCACGCGATCGAGCCGCCGCCCGCGCCGACGGTGACTACGTCGATCATCGGGATCTTGGAGGGGAAGCGGCCGACCGAGCCCTCGGTGGTCAACGTCGGTTCGCCGTCGAGCACGACCGACACGTCGGTGGAGGTCCCGCCACCGTCCAGGGTGAGGACCCGGTCGAAGCCGGCCTCGCCGGACACCAGCGCGGCACCGAGCGCCCCGGCGGCCGGACCGGAGAGCACGGTGGTGATGGGCTGGTGGACGACCTCCTGGGCGGAGAGCACGCCCCCGTTGGACTTCATGACGTAGAAGGGGATGTCAGCGGCTGCCGTTTCGTGTGACCCGGCGCGGGTGTACGCGTGGAGGCGCTCGGCGATGCCGCGGATGTAGCGGGTGACCTTGGGCTTGACCGCGGCATCCACCAGCGTCGTGACGGTGCGCTCGTACTCGCGGTACTCGCGCAGCACCTCGGAGGAGATGGACACGACCGCGTCGGGATGCTCACGGCGCAGGACGTCGAGCATGGCGCGCTCGTGGGTGTCGTTGGCGTAGCTGTGCAGGAAGCACACCCCGATCGTGTCGACCTCGTGCTCCTTGAACCAGCGGGCGACGGCGACGGCCTGCTCCTCGTCGAAGGGGCGGACCTCCGCGCCGGTGACGTCCAGCCGGCCGTCCACCTCCTTGACCAGGTCGACGGGGACGATGCGGTCGGGTTTGACCCAGAAGTAGCTGTTGCCGTACCCGTCGGGGACGGACTGGCGCGCGATCTCCAGCACGTAGCGGTAGCCGGCGGTGGTGATCAGG
>PWTE01000050.1 GCA_003563915.1 Nitriliruptoraceae bacterium | reverse complement strand
GCAGGGTGAAGCCGAGCCGCCCCTCCCCCGCCTGCGCCGCGTCGAGGGGCAGCACCTCGCCGGCCAGCGTCCGGCACGTCGCCGCGGAGAACCGGAAGGTCGAGATGCAACGGGACACCTCAGTGCGGGCGGTCGCGATCGGCTTGGCCGACTCGACCGCGATCGTCCGCGCCAGATCCTCGAAGGTCTCCTCCTCGGCGATCAGTTCGGCTGCGCGGTCCAGGATCTCCGCCCGACGCCACGCCGGGAGCGGTTCCTCGTGCATCGTTCGCTTAGCGGCGGCGACCGCGCGGTCGACGTGCTCGGGCGAGCAGCGCGGCACCTCGCCGATCAGGCCGCCGTCGTAGGGGGCGCGGATCGTCATCGACGTGTCCGTCGTGACGCGTTCGCCGTCGATACGGGCGGGGTGCTGGCTCATGACGTTCCTCCCAGGGTGTCGTGTCGATGGGTCGGCCCAGACCGTCTCAGGCCGTCGCCGCCACCGCGTTGTTGAACGCCTGGATCGCCCCGTCGACCTGGCGTTCGGTGATGACCAGTGGCGGGATCCAGCGCACGGTCGACCCGAAGGGCCCGCAGGTCATCGCGAGGATCCGCTCCTCCTCGAGCAGGTGCGCGAGGATGGCTCCAGCCCGCGCCGCGTCGGGCCGGCCATCGGCGTCCACGATCTCGCTCGCAAGCATAAGCCCGAGTCCGCGGTTCTCGGCGACCGCGTCGGGGTGGCTGCCACGGACACGCTCGAGACCGGCGAGGAAGCGGTCCCCCATCTGCCGCGCGTGCTCCAGGAAGCCACGGCCCGTCATCACGTCGATCGTCGCCAGCGCGGCGGCGCAGGCCATCGGGTTGCCGCCGTAGGTGCCCCCGTGGGAACCCGTCGGCCAGCGGTCCATCAGTTCGGCGGACGCGCCGATCGCCGACATGGGGAACCCCGACGCGATGCCTTTGGCCATGACGAGGATGTCGGGCGCCAGGCCGTGGTGTTGGCACGCGAACAGCTCGCCGGTCCGACCGAAGCCGGTCTGGACCTCGTCCGCGACGAACAGGATGCCGTGCTCCCGGCACCGTTCGACGATGCCCGCGACGAACGCAGGGGGTGCGGGGACGTAGCCGCCCTCCCCCAGGACCGGCTCGAGCATGACCCAGCCCACCTCACTCGGCGAGGTCTGGGTCTTCAACAGCAGGTCGAACTCCTTCAGGCAGCGGGCGACCGCATCCTCCTCGGTCTCGCCGGTGACGAAGGTGTACGGGAACGGCGCGACGAAGATGCCCGACGGCAGGGGGCTGTGGCCGACCCGGTACACCGACTTCGAGGTCGTCATCGCCATCGTCAGGTGGGTGCGTCCGTGGAACGAGCCCTGGAAGACGATGCCGGCCGGCTTGCCGGTGGCCTGCTTGGCGAGCTTGACCGCCGCTTCGGTGGCCTCGGCGCCGGAGTTGCTGAAGAAGAACCGCTCGATGCCGTCCGGGGTGATCTCCGCCAGCTTGGCCGCCAGCGGCTCGAGCTGGTCGTGGCGGTAGCAGTTCACCTGGGCGTGGATGAAGCGTCCCGCCTGCTCGCGGATCGCGGCCACCACATCGGGGTGGCAGTGGCCGGTGTTGACGACGCCGATCCCGGAGGTGAGGTCGAGATGGTCGACCCCATCGGTGGTCGTGACCACCGCCCCCTCACCGTAGCTCACCTCGAGCCCGGACAGCTGGAACCAGACGTCCGCCAGGTGCTGATCCATCTCCCTGCCTCCCGGTCGTGGGCATGTCGCGACCGGCGCGCTGACACGCCACCGGTGTAGCGAAGCAGCAACCCCACGGCACCTGCCTCGTCCAGGTGGCCAGCGGATCGCACGACCCGCTGGCCACGTGGCACGTCCCGCTGCCGGAACCGACGTCGCGTGCTACCTCGCCGTCCAACCACCTTCAGGGCGGTCGAACCAGACGTGGACCTGCCCGGTGCCGGTCGCGTTCTCGTAGTCGGAGAACATCTCCCCTGGGGCGGTGCAGTCGCGTCCGCCGACCGCGGCGATCATGGCGAGGTAGTGCCCGAACCCGCCTTCCGGGTTGTGGGGGTGGTAGGCGTCCATCTCGTCGACGATGCGGGCGTGGTCGCCGGCCTGCATCCAGGCGATGCGCTCCTCGTCGGCGGCGCGGGCCTCGGGGGTGATGATGTGGCTCGGGTCGGACGCCTCGTGCTTCGGCAGTTCCTTCAGCCGGTGGAAGGTGTGACTCATGCCGCCGCTCGCGAGGATCACCGCACGCCGGTCCGACTCCTCCACGGCCTGACCGATCGCCTTGCCGAGGGTGAGGAAGTCATCGTCGTCCCCGGTCTGGACGATCGAGATCGACACAACCCGCTCGCCCTGGTGGAGGTAGGTGACCAGGTTCACGGTCGCGTAGTAGACCGGGAGGTACGGGTCGTCCTCGGCGTGGGTCGGGGTCCCGAGGTTGTTGCCGTGCTTGGCGATCAGCCGCGCGAGCTCCGGGTCCCCGGGGTAGCTGTAGGGCACCTGCTTCATGCCGCGCGGCAGCTCCGACGAGGTCATCTTGCCCTCACGGTGCTCCTGGGCCGAGACGACGTGCTCGACGGTCGTGAACCAGTGGGTGTCGAGGATCACGATGGTGTCCGGCTGCAGACGGTCGAGCACCTCGGAACGCAGGCGCTGCAGGCCGGGCACGAGGCTGATCTCCTTGCCCTCGTTCAGCTCACGGCGCATCGGCTCATCGAACATGATGGTGGGGGCGTGGCTGACGACGCCGACGCCGACGATCTCTCCCATGGGGTCCTCCTTGGTGGCGGGTAGGCGGTGGAGCGAGCAGGGCCGGTCGTTCGCGGGTCAGGCGTGGTAGCGCTCGACGGTCGTACCGCCAGCGAAGGTGGCGCCGACCTGGCGGTAGTACGCGCCGATCAACTCCTGGGGCGCTAGCCGATCGAACTCCTCGGCCGGCGAGTCGAACAAGCGGAGGTCCGCGTCACCGACGTAGACCGGGCCGGCCTCGACGTCCTGGGTCTTCATCGTGACCAGTTCGTGCAGCGCCGGATCGGCGTCCGGCTCCATCGCCGGCATGAACCGGGTGTGGTACATCGCGTGGCTGTTGACGAACCCACCTGACTCCGAGGTACCGGTGATCGTGAAGGTGGCCTCGGCCAGCCGGCGGTCGTAGGCAGCCAGCGTCGCGCCGAAGCTGCCACCCGGTTCCAGGCGCGGCCCGGCCTTGCCGTAGGCGACGGGGCGGGTCATGTGGATCGAACCGAGCTTCTTCGGGTAGCCCTGGTAGTGACCGCGGACCATCGCGAAGTCGGTGTCGACCCAGATGTAGGCACAGCGCGAGACGTGTTCGCCCTGGTAGCGGCCCCGGATGACGAAGAAGACCTCCTTGTACTGCGCGCGCACGGGATCGAGCAGCTCCTCGCGGCTGTCACCGCAGGACTGCCAGTCGGCCCAGACCAACGCGACCGCGCCCGGGTCCTCGGCCGGTTCGAGCGGATCGGGCAGCAGCTCGATGACCCGGTCGGGATCGGTCCGGTATTCGATCGTGAGCAGCTCGCCCGAGTAGTGCCACGGCGGCGCCGGCAGGATCGAGGCCTTGCCCGTCGCCGTGCGGGGGAAGATGAAGCCTTCGAGGTCGGCCACGCGACGTCTCCCTCTGGTCGTTGTGCCGGTCGGGGTTCGTC
>PWTE01000026.1 GCA_003563915.1 Nitriliruptoraceae bacterium | reverse complement strand
AATAATATGCCTGTTGCCAGCGGTATCTATATGTACCGTATTACGGCAGGAGCATTTACGCAGATCAAGAGAATGGTGTTCCTGAAATAAGTATCAAATGATACGAGGTGTGGTTTATAATATAACTGTTATACGGAAAAGAACGTCCACATACGGACGTTCTTTCCCTTTTTTGTGTTTCACAAATGTATATCTGAAAGGTAAACCAATGAAAAAGTATAATATGATTTTTTTCATGTTGCTCCTTGCCCTTCTGTTTGTTTTTCCGGCTAAAGCACAAACGGATCCAGATAGCATCGTCATTGTAGCACCGCCGGATAGTGATACATCTTTAATGCAGCCGTTTCCACTGGTATTCAATATGGATACCGACGTTGTCGACTGGGAAGACTATACATTCTACCCGTTCGCGGATGCGGAACTTGCACGTATCGCCAATCCTGACAAATCGGGTCTGAATGAAACCGACTTTGTTCTCGAATATACCAAGCCTGAAGGGAGTGCTGCATGGGCGGGTTTCTTCTATCTTTTGGAAAATCCCGTCAATCTTACCGATGAATCGGTCTTCAAACTGAACGTCTGGTCACCGCGTGCAGACATCGAAGCTATCCTGAAGCTGGAAGTCCATGGCGGTACCCAAACCGGTGATCTGAAAGCTGACGTTACCGTAGATGGGGAGTGGGTTGAACTGGTATGGGACATCAGTGATCAGGATCAGGAAACCGACTGGGACCTGGTCGTTGTAATAATGGATCTTGACGCGCATCCGGTACCGGTAACGGAGACATGGTATGTGGATGATTTCCGTCTTGAAGGCGTTGTAAAACTGGATCCCGATAGCATCGTCATTGTAGAACCGCCGGGCGGTGATGCTTCTTTGTTGCAGCCATTACCTGTTGCATTCAACATGGATACCGATGTCGTTGACTGGTATGATTATACATTCTTCCCGTTCGCGGGGGCGGAACTTGCCCGTATCGCCAATCCCGAAAAATCGGGTCTGAACGAAACCGACTTTGTTCTGGAATACACCAAACCACAGGGCAGCGATGCATGGGCAGGGTTCTTCTATCAGTTGGATAACCCCATCAATGTTACCGATGAGTCGGTTTTCAAATTGAACGTCTGGTCTCCGCGGGCAGACATCGAAGCTATTATGAAGCTGGAAGTCATGGGCGGCCCCGCAACGGGCGATCTGAAAGCTGAGGTTACCGTAGCCGGGGAGTGGGTTGAACTGGTATGGGATCTCAGTGATCAGAATCAGGAAACCAACTGGGACCGGGTCGTTGTAATCATGGATCTTGATGAGCATCCGGTACCGGTAACGGAGACGTGGTATCTGGATGATTTCCGTCTTGAAGGCGTTGCAGAAGTGGAACCCGAACCTATCGTCATTGTTGAGCCGCCGGACGGTGATGCATCTCTGTTACAGCCGTTCCCACTGGTATTCAATATGGATACCGATGTTGTCGACTGGGAAGACTATACATTCTTCCCGTTCTCGGGTGCAGAGCTGGCACGAATCGTTAATCCCGACAAGTCTGGTTTGAATGAGACAGACTTTGTTCTGGAATATACAAAACCAGAGGGCAGTGACGCATGGGCAGGATTCTTCTATCATATGGAACACCCGATCAATCTTACCGATGAGTCGGTCTTCAAACTAAACGTCTGGTCTCCGCGGGCAGACATCGAAGCTATTATGAAGCTGGAAGTCCAGGGCGGCCCCGCGACGGGCGATCTGAAAGCTGAGGTTACCGTAGCCGGGGAGTGGGTTGAACTGGTATGGGATCTCAGTGATCAGAATCAGGAAACCAACTGGGACCGGGTTGTTGTAATCATGGATCTTGACGCGCATCCGGTACCGGTAACGGAGACATGGTATGTGGATGATTTCCGTCTTGAAGGCGTTGAAGAAATGGATACCGATCGTATAGTCATTGTTGAGCCGCCGGGCGGTGATGCCTCTCTGTTGCAGCCGTTACCTGTTGCATTCAACATGGATACCGATGTCGTTGACTGGCATGACTATACATTCTTCCCGTTCGCGGGTGGAGAACTTGCACGTATCGCCAATCCTGACAAATCGGGTCTGAACGAAACCGACTTTGTTCTGGAATATACCAAACCCGAAGGCAGTGATGCGTGGGCAGGATTCTTCTATCATCTGGAACACCCTGTTAATCTTACCGATGAATCGGTCTTCAAACTGAACGTCTGGTCTCCGCGGGCAGACATCGAAGCTATTATGAAGCTGGAAGTCATGGGCGGCCCTGCAACGGGCGATCTGAAAGCTGAGGTTATCGTAGCCGGGGAGTGGGTTGAACTGGTATGGGATCTCAGTGATCAGAATCAGGAAACCGACTGGGACCGGGTCGTTGTAATCATGGATCTTGACGCTCATCCGGTACCGGAAACGGAAACGTGGTATCTGGATGATTTCCGTTTTGAAGGCGTTGTAGAGCTGGAACCCGAACGCATCGCCATAGTTGCGCCGCCGGATGGTGATCCTTTTCTATTGCAGCGGTTCCCCGTTGCATTCAATATGGACACAGACGATGTTGATTGGGAGGACTATACGTTATTCCCCTTCGAGGGTGCACAACTGGCACGTATCCCCAATCCCGACAAATCAGGCCTGAACGAAACCGATTATGTTCTGGAATATACCAAACCCCAGGGCAGCATGGCATGGGCAGGATTTTTCTATCTATTGGATAACCCTGTCAATCTAACCGATCAGTCGGTTTTTAGACTGAATTTCTGGTCTCCGCGGGCGAATATCGAAGCTATCATGAAGCTGGAAATCGAGGGCACCTTTCAATCAACGGGCGATTTAAAAAAGGAAATTCCCGTAGCCGGGGAATGGGTTGAACTCGAGTGGGACCTCAGTGATCAGGATCATGAAATCTCCTGGGACAAAGTTGTGGTTATAGTGGATCTGGACATAACCGCGCATCCGGTACCGGTTACGGAGGTATGGTATGTCGATGATTTCCGTCTTGAAGGCACCACACCGGTATCGGTCGATCGAATTGTCGATGCGGGTATTCCTGACAGGTTCGAACTCAGTCAGAACTATCCAAATCCGTTCAATCCGTCTACGACTATTCGCTTTGCATTACCGGAAGCATCGAATGTTCAGCTTGAGATCTATAACATAATGGGTCAGCGTGTGAATACCTTAATCAGAGACGAGATGTATAACGCCGGTTTTTATGAAGTTGTATGGAACGGCCGTGACCAGAATAATATGCCTGTTGCCAGCGGTATGTATATGTACCGTATTACGGCAGGAGAATTTACCGAGGTCAAGAGAATGATGTTCCTCAAATGATACGAGATGTAGATATGATATAACCGTTGTATGGAAAAGAACGTCCTTAACGGGCGTTCTTTTCCTTTTTTATAAATCAAAAATTTGTATGTATTAATAATAATTATGCAAATATTAAAAATTATTATCTCTGTCTTTTTACTGCTTAGTTTTTCCATTACCTTCGGTCAAGAAAAAGATTTAGTCAAACCTTTCAGTTCCTCATTTTACGCAATGCCTTTGAATGATCCTTATGCTGTTTACCTTACACCCGATCAATTTGATGTAACGCCGGATGCAGATGGTGATGATTCGGCGGGATTGCAGGCAGCGATTGATACTGTTCAGCAAAGATACCGGTTCGGTATTGTTTTTATACCGGAAGGAACATATCAAATATCAAAAACAATTT
>PWTE01000353.1 GCA_003563915.1 Nitriliruptoraceae bacterium | reverse complement strand
TCACGGTCACCGCGGGGCTCGGGCAGGCGATCGCGGTATCGCTGCTCCAGGTGCGCACCACGCGCGAGACCATCACGCTCACCGGCAGCGCTCTCGTCCGGGAGGCGGAGCCAGATGCGATCGCCCGTGCGGTACTGGATGCGCTGAACCGCACCATCGGAGAACCTGCTCCCTAGCACCAGGGGCACGGTCCAGCCGCGCGCACCGCGACGTGCGGGTCAACGCTCGAGGATGGCGCCGGCTTCGCGGAGCTTCACGAGGAGTTCGTCCGGCGATGCCCCGTGGAGGACCGATAGGGCTCGGAGGTCCTCACCACGGATCGACAGCATCTGGCGGTTGAAATCCCCACGCTGAACCTGGATCGATTCGAGGTAGCGGCGAACCGGAGCCCAGTGGTCATCCAGCGTCTCCAGCCGCTGGAGATCCAACACGACGCCTCCGGAACTGCCGTCCGTACGGGCCACCTTCTCGCCGGGAAGGACCTCCGCCGGCGAGACCTCGTAGAACTCGGCGAGTTCCAGCAACCGCGTCGCACTGATGTTGCGGTCACCCCGCTCGTAGGAACCGACGACCGCCGCCTTCCAGCGACCTTCGGATCTCCGCTCGACCTCTTGGAGCGACAACCCGCGCTCGACGCGGATACGGCGAAGCTTCTCGCCGACCTCCTCCGTGTACGACACCGGGCACCTCTCGTTCCTCCGACGTCAACGGTAGCTACCACCGTGGACGTGAACCGACAACTCCGTGCGCTGACGCGCCCTCTCTGCGACCTAGCTCTGCTGCGCGGCGACCCAGGACAACGTTGCGGCCAGTCCCTCCTCCAGGGTCGTCCAGGGCTTCCATCCGAGTTCCTGGCCCGCCTTCCTCGCATCCAGGCTGCTGTGACGGATCTCGCCCGGTCGGGCCGGTGCCCGCACAGGCTCGTGCTGGTATCCCGTCGCGGCGGCAAGAGCGCGGAAGAGCTGGTTCACGCTGGTGCGCTCACCGGTCCCGATCATGAGACGCTGGTCGTCGGCACGATCACGGGCCAGCGCGAAAGCATGGACCACGTCGTCGACGAAGACCAGGTCTCGGGTCTGCTCACCATCACCGTAGATCGTGCAGGGTTCTCCCCCCAGCATCCGCGATGCGAAGGTCGCGACCACGCCACCCTCCCCGGCCACGGTCTGATGGGGACCGTAGACGTTCGCCAACGTGAGCGCTGTCCACGCGATGTCGTAGAGCTCCCGGTAGGTGCGGAGGTACTCGTGGACGACACGCTTGGATGTCCCGTAGGGCGACAGCGCCGCCGTCTCGAAGCGCTCATCGATCGGGAGTTCGGCCTCCTCCGGTTCGCCGTAGGAGCCGACCGAGCTCGCGTAGACCACCTTGCGGACCTCGCCCTGCCGAGCCGCTTCGAGGACCGCGATCGTGCCGAGCACGTTGACGGAGGCGTCGTGCAGCGGATCCTCGACACTGCGGCGCACGTCGACCTGCGCCGCGAGGTGGTAGATCACCTCGGGGCGGTGCCGCGCTACCAACGGCACGAGCCCCCCTTGGCGGATGTCCATACGGTCGAACTCGAACCGACCCGCATGGTGCTGCCGCGCCTGGGCCAGGTTCGTGAGCGCACCGCTCGAGAGGGCGTCGACCGCGATCACCCGACGACCATCTTCGAGCAGACGCACGACGAGGTTGGAACCGATGAAGCCGGCCGCACCCGTGACGAGGACGGGACGCTCGGACATACGACGGACCTCGGGACGGGAGCAGCGACGCGATCAGGTGAGGATGCTACTCGCGAAGGGGCCGGGGACCGCGCAGCGTCACCGCTGGGGCCAGTACACCTCGAGCGCTGACTCGATCCGCAGCATCAGGCTCGGTGGTGCGTGATCGGAGCAGTCGCGTCGCACGATCGCGCGGAGCTGCTCCTCGAAGGTCGCGCGTTCGGTGCAGGGGTAACAGGCCGTGAGATGGCGGCGGATCACCTCGACGTCGGTGCCGGGAAGCTCACCGTCGAGGTAGGCCCCGAGCTGTCGCAGTGCCTCGGTGCACTCGTTCCCGCAGTCGGCGTTGGCGTCGGATCGTTCGCTCACGCGTCCGCCTCCGGTTCGTCGGCGATCAGGCCTCGCGACCTCACATACGTTGCCAACGCCTTCTGCAGCGCCTTCCTTCCCCGATGTAGACGCGACATCACCGTGCCGACCGGGGTCTCCATGATGTCGGCGATCTCCTTGTACGAGAACCCCTCGACATCGGCGAGGTAGACGGCCATGCGGAAGGACTCCGGCAGGTCCGCCAGCGCCTGCTGCACCTCCTCCGAGGTCAGCGACTCCAGCACCTCACGCTCCGCGGATCCACCGGTCCGAGCCACCTCGTCGTAGAGGGAGAACTCATCCACCTCGTCCTGCAACGACTCCTGGGGTCGTCGCTGGGCCTTCCGGTACATCGAGATGTAGGTGGTGTGCAGGACGCGGTAGAGCCACGCCTTGAGGTTCGTGCCCGGCCGGTACTGGTGGAAGGACCGGTAGGCCTTGACCATGGTCTCCTGGACCAGATCCTCGGCGTCCGTGGGGTCACGCGTGTAGCGCAGCGCCGCAGAGAAGAGACGATCGACGTGTGGCAGCGCCTCTGAGACGAAGCGCTCGCGCCGCTCGACGTCTGAGAGCTCGCGTCGGGTCTGCCCCTCCCCCGGCGGATCCGAGCGATCCCCTTCGGCGTGGTCAGCCGTCGACGCAGGGGAGGTCCCGGGGTCACTCACCTGCGTCGCTGCTCCTGCCTCGGCGTCGAGTTCCGAGCGTAACGCGCCGGCCACGCACTCCTGCCACGGAGGCACCGTGAACGCGCTAGGAGCTTTCCACACCTTCAACCACTTTCTATGTTTTTTCATTATTTCTCATGCTATGTTGGTGTGGACGCTCGGGCTGCGCCCCGGACCGAGCGCCGGCCCCCGGCCGCTGCCACCACGGCCGGGGGCACGGGGAGGACCATGCGCGACGACATCTGGCCCGACGAGGGAGACGAACGGCCGCCACGGCGGTCCGCGGCCGCGGTGATCGCGATCGCCGCGATCCCCTGGCTGATCGTGGTGGGACTGGTGTTCATCCCCGATCGGAACGAGCCTGCCATCGACGTGACGGCCCGAGATGACCGATCGCCGGACACCGTCGGCGGCGATGACGTGCGGTCGCAGGCGGAGGTGAGCGCGAGCGAGCTATCGCCACCGGCGGCCGTTGGGGAACCGTCCGGAGTGCCACCCAGCGACGGCGGCGGAGCGGAGGGGCCGGTCGATCCGGCCAGCGAGCCGGGAGCACCATCTGACCTCGAGCTTGCGATCGGGGCTCCAGGAGGCGGTGATCTGGAGCGCGATCAGACCCTGGGCGCAGTCGCAACGGTGATCGCTCGAGCCTGGACCACCGGGGTCGCCCCACGACTGCCCATCGACGGGCTGTCCGGCCCCGAGACCCCCCGCTACGCCGAACATGTGGCCGTCGAAGCCATCGACCACCGCCATCCCGAGCTCGCCATCGTCACCCTGCTCCTCGTGCTGCTCGAGGAGACCGACGACGGGTTGATCGCCGAGGTCGGCCGTTTGGCGGTGCCACTGGCCGTGGACGACGGCGTCCGGCCAGCTGGCAGTCCCTGGTGGCTCGCCGCGCCGGAGCTGAGCGTCAGGCAGCTCCCGACCTCGCCCTACGACGACCCGACGCTGCTCCCCGAGATCGAGCAGGTCCTGCACTCCGCGGGCTACCGCGACCTGGAGGTGAGCCAGCTTCGCCGCAGCCACCTCGGACCCTGGCTGGTGGAGGTCGCGGGTCTCGGACCCGGCGGTCAGCCGGTCGACGGAACGGTGTGGCTGACCCACGATGGCACGCGGTTCCGGTTGCTTGGTAGTGGGTCCGACGGCCCCACCGGCATCGTCCCCTCCGAGGCGGACCGATGAGCGCTGCCACGACGGCGCCGACCCGACCGCCTCGACGTCCGGGCACCCCGGCGCCAGACCCGATCGCCCTGTCCCGCCTCCTCGTCCAGGCCTGGTTCGAGGTGCAGACCGGCTGTCGCCCCTTCATCCAGCTCGCGCCCTTGGTGACGCCCGCGCTCAAGCGCCGCCTGTTCGCGCAGCTGACCCGATCCACGAAGCCCGGATGCCTCCCACCCGCGCGCATCCGACGTGTCGTGGCGAGCACCCCCTCGGATCGAGCCCACGAGGTCTGCGTGCTGGTCGAGCAGGAGGGCCGCGTGACCGCGATCGCACTGCGGCTGGAACGCCACCACGGCGCCTGGCGGGCGGTCGAACTCACCGCCCCCGAGGCGGGGTTGGCGCCCCTCGCGACCCCCGCAGGATCCGAGCACCGTCCACGGGATGCCTTCGACGAGGTGCTCGAAGAGCTCGCGGACGACGGTGCCTGACCGTAGATCGCCAGTGTTGCCGCGTCGTCAGGCGCCGCAACACCGCTTGTACTTCTGCCCGCTCCCGCAGGGACACGGATCGTTGCGCCCGACCTTGTCGGCCGCGGTGTAGGTCGATCCCGCCGCCACCTTCCGGACGGTCGTGCCATCGTCCTGGCGTTCCACCTCGCGACCGCTGGCGTCCGTACTGGCAGCCGCCCCCGTCCCGCCGCCACTTCCGGACCGGTAGGTCAAGCGTTGCTCACCGCCGTTGCCGCCGAGCGGGATCGCGGCGGCAACCTCACGACGAGCCTGGTCATCGGAGGACGACGTGGTGGTCATCGACCCCTGCCCGTCTCCCGCGGGAACATCGGTCGACGTCACCGAACCCTGCCCGTCACCGCCACGGTCCTCGGACGGTGCCTCCGGCGCACCACCGTCGCCACCTTCACCGCTCTCACCATCACGCTTCACGGGCAGGCGGAAGAAGTAGGTGACGGCCTCCTCCTTGACGGTTGACATCATGGCGACGAAGGAGTCGTAGGCCTCACGCTGGTACTCGACGAGAGGATCGCGTTGACCGACGGAGCGCAGACCGATGCCGTCGCGCAACGCGTCCATCTCGTAGAGGTGCTCACGCCACTTGCGGTCGACGACCGACAGGATCACGCGTCGTTCGATCTCGCGCATGACCGCGTCGCCGCCCACCTCCTCGGTGCGGCGCTCGTAGGCATCGTCGGCATCCTGGAGGAGCTCGTCGAGCAGTTCGTCGCGATCCACCTCCTCCAGGTCGATCCCGATGAGATCCACACCGGTGTCGTAGACCCGCGCCAACCGCGTGGCGAGCCCGTCGATGTCCCAGTCCTCGGGGTAGACCCCCGGTGGACAGTGCTCGTCCATGAGCTCGGCGATCGTGTCATCGAGGTACTTCTGGGCGATCTCCTCGACGTCGTCGGCCTCGCCCTCGAGCAGGCGCTGGCGCTGCCCGTAGATGACCTTGCGCTGCTCGTTCATCACGTCGTCGTACTTGAGGACGTTCTTGCGCCGGTCGAAGTTCAAGCTCTCGACCTGCTGCTGAGCGTTGGCGACGGCCTTGGTGACCCACTTGTGCTCGATCGGCACGTCGTCGGGGATCTTCAGGCGCGTCATGATGCGATCGACCGCGGAGGCGTTGAACAGCCGCATCAGATCGTCCTCGAGGGAGAGGAAGAAGCGGCTGACGCCGGGGTCGCCCTGCCGTCCGGAACGGCCACGCAGCTGGTTGTCGATCCGGCGGGACTCGTGCCGTTCCGTGCCGATCACGTACAGCCCGCCGACCTCCTTGACCTGCTCGCCCTCGGCCTTGTTGTCCTTACCGAGGCGCTCCAGGGCGGCCTCGAACGCCTCGCGCCGTTCCTCCTCCGTGGCCTCCGGTGGGAGGGCGGCAGCTTCGAGCTTGGCCATCTCCTCGGCGTTGCCACCGAGCACGATGTCGGTCCCGCGTCCCGCCATGTTGGTCGAGACCGTCACCGCTCCGAGACGTCCGGCCTGGGCGATGATGTCCGCTTCCCGGGCGTGGTTCTTCGCGTTGAGCACCTCGTGCTTGATGCCGCGCTTCTTGAGCAGCTTCGCCAGCAGCTCCGACTTGTCGACCGAGGTGGTACCGATCAGGATCGGTTGACCCGCGTTGTGACGTTCCTCGATCTCGGCGGCGACCGCCTCGAACTTCGACGCTTCGGACTTGTAGATCAGGTCGGCCCGGTCGTCACGGACGACGGGACGGTTGGTGGGGACCTCCACGACACCGAGCCCGTAGATCTCCAGGAACTCGGCTTCCTCGGTCTTCGCGGTCCCGGTCATCCCGGCCAGCTTGTCGTAGGTCCGGTAGTAGTTCTGGAGCGTGATCGTCGCCAGGGTCTGGTTCTCCGCCTTGACGGTGACACCTTCCTTGGCCTCGATCGCCTGGTGGAGCCCCTCCGAGTACCGCCGTCCGGCCAGGACACGGCCGGTGTTCTCGTCGACGATGTTGACCTCGCCGTCGGTGACGATGTACTCGCGGTCACGTTTGAACAGGTCCTTCGCCTTCAAGGCGTTCTGCAGGTGGTGGATCAGCGGCGTGTTGACCGACTCGTAGAGGTTGTCGACCCCGAGCAGCTTCTCGACCTTCGCGACGCCCTCCTCGGTGATCGCGACGGTGCGCTTGGCCTCGTCGATCACGTAGTCGCCGGTCGCCTCGCCCGGCTGGTCGCCTTCCTCGCCACGGGTGAGGTTCGGGGCGATGCGTCGCGCGAAGATCCGGTAGAGATCCGCGGACTGCTCCGCCGGACCGGAGATGATCAGCGGCGTGCGAGCCTCGTCCACCAGGATCGAGTCGACCTCGTCGACGAGCGCCATGTAGTGCCCGCGCTGGACCTGCCGGGAGCGCTCGAGGGCCATGTTGTCGCGGAGGTAGTCGAAGCCGAACTCGTTGTTGGTGCCGTAGGTGATGTCGGCGAGGTATGCGGCGCGCTTGTCGTCCTTCGTCTGGCCCGAATGCACGACCCCGACGGTGAGCCCCAGGAACTCGTGGATGCGCCCCATCCACTCCGCGTCACGCTTGGCGAGGTACTCGTTGACCGTGACGATGTGGACGCCCTTGCCGGTCAGAGCGTTGAGGTAGACCGGCATCGTCGAGGTCAGGGTCTTGCCCTCCCCGGTCTTCATCTCCGCGATGTTGTTGTCGTGGAGGGCGGCGGCCCCGAACACCTGCACGTCGTACGGCCGCTGCAGGAGCACCCGCGAGGCAGCCTCCCGCACCACCGCGAACGCCTCGACCTGCAGTGCGTCCAGGTCCTCGCCATCCTCCAGTCGCGAACGGAACGCCTCCGTCTTCGCACGGAGATCGACGTCACTCAGCGCCGCCATCTCGTCGCTGCAGTCGTTGACGGCATCGACGACCTTCTGGAGTTCCTTGGCCTTGCGGCCCTCGCCGGCGCGCAGGATCTTGTCGAGGACGGGCATGCGGGGTCTCTCTGTCCGACTGGTGCGACCCGCGTGGTGGTCCCACGCAGGCTCTGCCGATGGTACGCGACCTCCGGGGCCACTCGACAGGTCCGGCCCGGCCAGCAGGTGGTGCCCCGTTATCCTGCCGTCGACCGGCGGCGCGCTTACCTGCTACCGCCGTCAGCGTCGCTCACTTGATCTCGAGCAGGTTCTCCCGCACGGCGTAGATGACCGCCTCCATCCGGGAGCGCAGGTGCAGCTTCTCGAGGATGTTGCGGACGTGGTTCTTGACCGTGTTCTCCGAGATGAACAGCGCCTCCGCGATGTCGCGGTTGTTCATGCCCTTGGCGATGTGCTCCAGGACCTCCATCTCCCGAGGCGTCAACTTCGGGGTCGGGACCTGGTCCTCGGGCTCCTCGTCCTTGCGGACGAGTGCGGTGAACTCGTCGAGCAGCTTCGTCGCCATCGAGGGCGAGAGGAGGGACTGTCCCGCGTGGATCTGCCGGACGGCTCCGCCGATCTCGTCGATCGAGATCTCCTTGAGCAGGTAGCCGTTCGCGCCCGCCTTGATCGCCTCGTAGAGGTCATCCTCGTCGTCGGAGATCGTGAGCACGAGGATGCGCGTGCCGGGTTGCTCCGCACGGATCTCACGCGCGGCCTCGATCCCGGAGATGACGGGCATCCGGACGTCGAGGACGACCACGTCCGGCGCATGCTCGCGCGCCAGGTCGACGGTCTGCTGCCCATCTCCCGCCTCGGCGACCACCTCGATGTCGGGTTCGTCGTCGAGCACCATCCGCAGACCGCGCCGGAACAGCTGATGGTCGTCAGCGATCAGCACCCGGAGCCGTTCGTCGGCCAAGGCGTCCTCCCCGTGGCGCTGCGTGAGGGGAACCGATCCCCTACGGCGAGTCTATCCCGCCTGCCCCCGGACACGCGCGCCCGGCAGGACCGAACCTGCGATCACGACCCTCGCGATCGCAGGCCGATCACCCAGCGTCAGGGCTGCTCGTCCTCGACCGGCGGGCCGGCGTAGGCGGGCTGGTCCTGGTGGGCGGCTGCATCCAGACGCGGCTTGGACACGAGCCTGGTCTTCAGCTTGCGGACCTGCCGCGTGAGCTTGGCCTCGGCACGATCGATCGCGGTCATCGGATCGGGGCCCGATCCCGAAGCTCGGAGGTACTTGCCCTTGGCGTGGAGCACGACCTCACAGTGGACGGGGTCCACGATCCTGGGGTTGGTCTCCTCGGAGAAGACCACTTCCATGTCGATGAAGCGGTCGAACAAGCGCCGTACCTTCGACAGCTTGGCGATCGCTTCCTCTCTGATCTCCTCGGTGACGTCGAGGTTCTTGCCCTTCACGGTGATCCGCACGGCTCCTCCTCGTCGAACGGCGTCCCACGGGACGCGGTTGACATCCGACCGCGCCATGTGGCGCGACCTGGTCTCCCGCGCTGCGAGCACCGGCCCGAGCGCGGGCCACATCTCGGCGGCGAGCTGCTCCTGTGAGCCGCTACCGGGATGCCCGGCCAGGGTCATCGGCGAGGCGGGGAAGCGATGTCCCCGGCCGTGTCTGTCGACGGTAGCAGTGGGCTGCGACGGGGGTACCCATTCTGTGACGACCGCACGACAGCGACCTACGAGCGCGCGGTCGGCGTGGAGCCATCCGGAACCGACCGTGACGACGTCGCCGCGGTCGCATCACCCGCCAACGGATGGCTACCAGCACGCGCCACCACGGCGAGGTGCACCGCGTCGGCACCGGCCTGCCGAAGCGCCGTCGCCGCGCGTAGCGCGGTCGCCCCGGTGGTGATGACATCATCGACGAGCAGCAGGCGGCTACCCGGCAGCGATGATCGTGCCCGGTAGAGGTCGCCGCCACCGGGCTGTTCGTCGGCGGCGAGCAGGCACACGAGGGGGACACCCAACGCGGTTGCCGAGACCGCTGCCAGACGCCGGGCGTGGTCGCCGTCGCGACGTCGGGCCCGTCGGGTCGGCGTGGTGATCCACGTCACCGCATCGACCTGAGGGTCGGCGGCGGCCACCGCCTCCCCGAGCGCGTCGGCGAGCGGCGCCCACCCTGCCCAGGCCCCTCGCACCTTCGCCGTCACGATCGCCCGCGCGACGGGACCTCGGTAGTCGTAGACCGCGATGGTGCCAGCGACCGGCCCCCCCGCCGGCCAGCACGGGTGACCGCGTCCACGGGGTGCCGCGCAGCGTGGACATCCTCCGTGCAACACCACCACCCGCGAGGCGCAGCGCGGACACCAGGGCAGCGGCGCGCGCCGACGACACGCGAGACAACGCGGCGGCGCCAGCAGGTCGAGCACGTCACCCAGAGGTCCGGTGAGAGCAGCCATGCACCGAGTTCAGCATCACGAGCGAGCACGCGCCACCGCGTGCGACCCGTCCTGTGGATGCGGCCTCAGCGGCGCCGTGACGGGGTCGCCTCGTCCAGCAGCATGACCGGGATCCCGTCACGCACCGGGAACTGCAGCCCACAGTCGACGCACACGAGGACCCGGCGGCGCTCCTTGTGCTCCAGGGAGCCGTGACAGCTCGGGCAGACCAGGATCTCGAGCAACCGCTCGTCGAGCGCCATGACGTCTCCTGTCGGGCACAGCTCGGGGCCGGGCGTCCATCTTCGCCCCGACGCCGGGCGCGGTCAACGCGAAGGCGCGCTCACCCACCGGCCTCCGCCTGCTCGACCACCTTCAGGACCCGGTCGAGGGTCCGGTCGAGCGCGGCGACGTCGTCACCTTCCACGTTCAGTCGGAGCACCGGTTCGGTGTTGCTGGGTCGGAGGTTGAACCAGGCGTCGTCGAGCGAGATCGTGAGACCGTCCTCCTCGTCGAGGTCGCGAGCCTCGGCGTCGAAGTGGGCCCGGACCTGCGCCAACGTCACCGCCGGGTCGGCGACCGCGAGGTTGCGTTCCCCGGAACCCGGATAGCGGTCGTAGGGGGCGAGCACCTCTCCCAGGGGACAGCCGGCCTCGGCGACGGTCTCCAACAGGACCAGTGCTGCGATGACCCCGGAATCCGCCCGGAAGTTGTCGCGGAAGTAGTAGTGCCCCGAGTGCTCGACCGCGAACACCGCGTCCGTCTCGGCCATACGTTGCTTGATCAGCGAGTGGCCCACCCGGGTCCGGATCGCGGTCCCACCGGCGGCACGCACCGTCTCCGGAACGACCCGTGAGCAGATGAGGTTGTAGAGGATGGTCGCGCCCGGATGCCGCTCCAGCAGTCGCTCAGCGACGGCGGCCCCGACCAACGAGGACGCAACCGGACGGCCGTGCTCATCGACGGCGAACACGCGGTCCGCATCGCCGTCGAACGCCAGGCCCAGGGCCTGGCTGCCGGCGCGCACCTCCCGTCGGAGATCCTCGAGGTTGGCGGTATCCAAGGGGTTCGCGGGATGGTGCGGGAAGGTGCCGTCCAGCTCGAAGTACAGGGGGGTCGTGAGGATGGGTAACCCCTCGACGACCGCCGGCCAGATACGCCCGGCCATGCCGTTGCCGGCATCGACCACGACGCGCACCTCTCGCAGACGCTCCTCCGAGACGAACGAGCGCACGTGAGCGGCGAAGTCGGGGAGCAGGTCCCGGTCACGGCGACGGCCACGAGGTGACGCTTCCGAAGGGTGCGCATCGGGTGACATCGTGCTACCGAGCAGGACCCGCTCCCGGATCGCACCGAGCCCGGTGTCGAGGGAGACCGGGGCGGCCCCGGGCCGACACAGCTTGATCCCGTTGTAGCTGGCGGGGTTGTGGCTCGCGGTGATCATCGCGCCCGCGGCATCGAGTCGTCCCGATGCGAAGGACACCAGGTCGGTGGAGACCTCACCGAGGTCGATCACATCCCGGCCGGTGCTGCAGACCCCTTCGGCGAAGGCATCGGACCACATCGGCGAGGATCGCCGCATGTCGCGCCCGACGACGAGACGGTCACGCCCGCCGGCGAGCTCCTCGGCTGCTGCGGCACCGATCGCTCGCACCAGGTCCAACGGAACCTCCTGCACCTCGGCGCGGATGTCGTAGGCCTTCACGATCCGCGCGAGGAGTTCCCTGGTGTCGGCCGCGTTCACCCGCGGTCACTGCGGGGCTGACCGCGTCCCGGGCCCGCGTCCACCTGCGGGTCGCTCGACGGTGATGGTCCCGGGGACAGGTCGGGGGTGACCGCCTCCAACTCCTCGCCGGGAAGGTGCCGGCCGATGTAGCGCTTGCGGGTGCGACCGTCCTGCTTCCAGTAGGCGTACCAGTAGGGGCCGTGCGGGCACCGGGTGCAGGCTTGCTTGCCACACGTGACCTCCTCCTGCCGGTAGGTCAACCCGGCAGGCAGCGACGGCTCCTCCTCTCCGGGGGGTCCGTCGAGGTGCAGGAGCAGGCCACGCACGAGGATCAGCAACCGCCGCAGCTCGTACTCGTCGAGACGGCGCACCTGTGCAACGAGGTCACGGTCCATCCGTTGCTCCTTGGAGGGCGGGGTCGCTGACGGGGCGGGTCCGGCAGACACCGGCCGGGACGTACACGAGCCTAGGACGCCGGTGTCTTGGGTCGAAGCAGGCTCCCAAGAAACCACACGAGCGACCCTCCAGGGTGGACGTCGTGACCTGCACCGCAGCCGACGAGGAGCCACGCGGGAACCGCCGATCCACCGGCCGTCGCTGCGGTGCGCCGGCGTATCGTGCAGTGGAGGGACCCGCGGTCTCAGGCGTCCGGGTGACGGACGGCGAGCGGAGGACGCGGCCGAGCGGCCGCTGGCTCCTCCTCGCGGTAGGCGGTCGGGACCTCCAGGAGGAGTTGGGCCGAGGACGGTCGGTCGGACCCGAGGACCGGGGAAGCGGTGTCCTCGGGTGCCGACGCGAGCGTCGATCCGGCCGCGACCGGAGCGTCCACGGGAGCGCTGGCGGTCGCGGTGGCCCCAGCGTCGTCCGGGGCGATCTCCTGCGGCTGCGGTCGGCGGTCGTCGCTCTCGGGTGCGACGTCCGGGACCGCACGCAACGCGGCCGCAAGCACGGCCACGGTGCGTTCGCCGCCGAGATCGGCCGGCGTGACGGGTGGGGTGTCGGGGAGCCGCTCCTCTTCGGGGCGGCGGTCGCGGAGCGTCCAGCCGTGGGGTGGACAGGTCCGCGCAGCGTGGGTCGCGCAGAGGTCGTACGCCTGCGGCTCCGAGGTGTCGTGCAGGCGCTCGATCCAGGCCTCACGCTGGGCGTAGGCGAAGGTCAAGGTGGCACGCGCGGGCGACGGACAACCCGGTCGAGCACAGGGTCGCGGCGCGACACTCGACAACGGCCGCACGACGGCGCCCGAGCGGACGTCGTCGTTGGGGAGCTGGTCGGGGGTGGCCACGGGGTGGACGCTAAACCACATCGATGTGCTTCAGCAAGCACCCGCCGCGGTTCATCGGGCCCTCACGGGTCTTGGGTAACGCATCCGCCCCTAAGACGATGTTGTCATTCACGGCGGTCCACGCCGGCCCTCGCACGCCGTCACCGGGTGGTCGACGGTTACGCTGCCGGGCGATGCAGGACCGTCATGCCCGCCACCGCCGTCCCGATGCCGATCCGCATCGGCGACCCGTCGACGGCTTCCGCGCTGCCAGCCGTGACCGCTTCGACCGCCTGGTCGAGCAGGCCATCGCGTCGCTGCCGGACGAACTGCTCAGCTACCTGGACAACGTGCAGATCACCGTCGAGGAGGTCCCACCCGCCGATCCCCTGGGCGAGGGCGACGAGATCCTGCTGGGGCTGTACCAGGGTGTACCCCGGACCGAGCGCGACTTCGGCGAGGGGCTCCTCCCCGACCGCATCACGTTGTTCCGGCGGCCTCTGGAAGCGCGAGCACGCAACCACCGAGAACTCGCCGAGGTGGTACGGGACACCGTGGTCCACGAGATCGCCCACCACTTCGGGATCGACGACGACCACCTCGACGAGCTGGGCTGGGGCTGACCCGGACGCCGTGGCGGCTCAGCCGTCGTCGGCCTCCAGGGTGTCGTCTTCCTCGGAACCGACGCCAGCACGAGCGCCGTCGCCGGGCAGGTCGCCGGAAGTGGTGTCCTGATCGGGGTCCTCCGCGTCCGCGGGCTGCTCGTCCAGTTCGCCGTCGCCGGGTTCCTCCACCGGCTCGTCCTGACCGGGCAACGGTTCGTCGAGCGGGGGCTCGCCTTCGAGCGGATCGTCCTCGGGAGCGTCGTCCGGGTCCGGAGCATCCTCCAGCGGCTCATCCAGGTCGAGGTCCGGCTCGGCCGGCTCGGTCACGACCTCCCGCGCACGTGTGCCGATCTCCTCCGCCGCGAGGATCCCGAGGCTGGTCCGCAGGCGCTGTACCTCACCTCGGCCGCGGACCAGGGCCGCACCGGGGCTCTCGGTCATCCAACTCGCCGAGGGGACCCCCAGCACGGTGACGTGTCGACGGGCACCCTGCTCCGCACCGCCGACCCTACCGACGACCAGTTCACCCGACTCGGCTGTGACGAACGCGGTCCAGGAGTCGAGGTCGGTCGCCCCATCAGCCACCTCGATGACCCGCCGCGCACCAGCGGGG
>PWTE01000111.1 GCA_003563915.1 Nitriliruptoraceae bacterium | reverse complement strand
TCCCGAACCAGGACAACGTGGATGCCGGTGAGGCATTGTTCATCGACGGCGTAGGCTTTGTCTGGGGCCCGATCAACCTGGAATCTGGCGAAGTTGAAGAAGACAACAACTTCGGCAACTATCAGCCTAAACTCAAGTGTGACACCGCCTGGGCTGCACATGACGTTGGAGAGTATCGCTATGTGCCCCGCGGCAACTGGGCAACTTATGTAGAATACCAAGCAGGTATGAAAGTGCCTCTAATCGCAGCCCAGACCTACCATATTGGTTGGGTTACTTTCACGGAACTGAATGGTCAAGTCGAAATTGAGATCCAGCTAATTAATGGGTGGAAATTTGACGAAGATTATACAGATAATATCATGATCCAGGACTACTCATCAAAGCCAAGAGGCAACCCGGCCCCTGGACGGTTTGCCCATAAGAAACATGCTACAGGAATCGTGGCTACCATGACAGTTCCTCTTAATGTCTACTACGGTGTCCATGTTCAAGCATGCGGTTCTCAGTTAGTGGAATATGAAGGTGGTTTTATGCCGCAAGCAAACGCAATGACCACACAAGCCTTCGGCACCATGGATTCGAATAACCAGCTGGATGCTCAGTCAACTACAGTAGAAAATGAAGCCAACACTTCCTATGCCCCCGAAGCACCAGGAGGCGGTATGCCTGCGGCTCATGGTGTGGACGGCAGGACATTTGGAGAATTAGTAAGTGAAAAGGCCCAGGAAGATCCTCTTGGGCTGGCAGATCACGTTCAGGGATTAAGACCGCAGTAAGAGAAGTTGCCAGTATTGAATGACGCAAAACTGAACCCCCGGGTGGTCGGCAACGCCCCCGGGGGTTCAGCTACGTACAGCTTAACCAAGGAAAATGATCATGAGAAAAGCAATTAGTGTTATTTCTGGCTGTCAAGATCGTAATGTGAATTTGCTCTTGGAATCATCTCTGGTAATATTCGCCTTCAAGGCCTTGGCCCGTAACCTTCCTGGATACGGTCATCGCTATTAAACACATGGTTCTACAGACGGTTCCGAACTAGGCCTGGTTTCCTTGCTGGGTGCGCCTGTTGCATGAAGGTAAACTGTGGAACATTCTTTAAATCCCTAAGGGGTATGTTTTTGTGAGTCTATTGACGGTCGGTTATCCCGACGAGGCGCCTTTGCCCCGGCTGCGGCTCCGGAGGGAAGAAAGAATGATCGCCGGGGATAAAGCAGCCCCTAGTGTTTAGCACGCCCGATTTGGAGAGCCGGGTGGTAGTAATTGCTTGAAATTATTCGTGTACCTGTGGATATCAATATTTCGCTAAAAACTTCAACCCAGGAGATTAATGAAACAAGTCTGAGTCGCGCGTTAAGCTTTCAGCTTTTTCCCGGCGTAGTTTGCCGGGCTATATCAACCATTTGTTCTGTTTATCAAACCTGGGCATGGTCTTTTTCATTTCATCCATTTTTCCCTCAGGCTCTTTTTGCGGGTTATCTTCTTCCAGGATTTCGTTTAACCTCTGGAGCAGCGAATCTTGATCGTCCGCGGCAGAACTATCCTGAGACTCCTTGAGCAAAACATCCTTTTCCCAGTCACCTTTTTTTATCAAACCACCGGGGGAGATGTATGTCCCCTTCCCGTGTCTCTGGTTGTCTCTCCATTCGCCTGTATATTCGCTGCCGTCTGCCCAGGAGTACCTGCCCCAGCCGTGCTGTTTGCCATCATGCCATGCCCCATCATAACAATCACCATTGGCCCAGCGGTATTTCCCTTTCCCATGACGCTTGCCGTCTTTCCATTCTCCCCTGTAGGTGTCCCCATCTGAAGAGAGGTATACGCCAAAACCGTTTCGCTTGTTTCGTGCCCATTCGCCTTCGTACTGGTCTCCCTGGGCGGAATAAGATTTGCCGTGGCCGTGCCGGCTGCCGTTCTTCCATTCACCCTCGTATTTGCCTCCCCAGGCAAGGTAGAAAGTTCCTGAGCCGTGCTGCCTGTCTTCTTTCCATTCACCCTCGTATTTGCTGCCGTTGGCATAGTTGAGCCATCCCCAGCCGTGCCGCCGGTCGTCTTTCCAGTTCCCAGTGTACTCGTTCCCGTTCGCGTCCATGTAAACGCCCTTGCCGCAGCGCAGGTCGTTTTTCCACTCGCCTGTGTAGCGGTCTCCGTTGGTCCAGGTAAATGTTCCCTTCCCCTGGCGCTTGCCCTCCCGCCAGTAGCCGTCATAATTACTGCCATCAAGAAGAAGCAGGATGCCTTTCCCCTGCTGCTTGCCGTTCTCCCATTTTCCCTCGTAGATGCTTCCGTCTGCGGAAGTATAGATACCGTGACCGTAGAACTTGCCGTCTTTATATTCTCCTTCATAGTAGCAGCCGGCTTCCAGTTCCGGAATTTCCTGCTCCGGCAGTGCCTCGGCGAGGGATTCTTTAATAACCGCAAGTTCTTCAACAGACAGTTCTTCAGCAATCACAGACTCTTCCAGGGGAAATACTTCCGCAGGGTGCTCTTGTACCGGAACTGCTGCAGGGGTTTCTTCGCCCTTTTCAGGGGCTTTCGCCTGGTGATCTGCCCGGGCGTACGCTGGAAATGCGCCTGCAGCGAAACCTTCCTTGATCTCCATCGTTCTGTTATTGATAAGGCCAATCCTGGTGCGGAAATCATCGAATTCTGGACCGGAGAAAAGGCGTTCGACCGCTTTGTGCAGGAGCAGAAGATCAGCGGCAGCAGCGTATTCATTTTCCACGTGCAGTGAGGTTCTTTCCACGGTTTTCTTGATCTGATTCTTCTCAGCTACGACTCTGGTGATAATCTCAGTGGGAGACAAGGAGTAGTCCGCGCGAGTTTTTAAACAGACCACCTGCAGAACAAAGTTCAGGAACAAGACCTCCACAGGATGCACGGCAAAAAAAAGCCCCACGCCACTGACATGTTTCTCGGGGGTAAAAATCTCGTGGATGTATTCTGCAGGATAAAGGGAGCACTTCCCGCGCCGGGCGCAGTGCACGGCCAGCCTGAGATCGTCATAGGCAATTTTCCCTGCTACAGCATATGTATACGTGTCCAGGACACCGCTGGCCAGCAGCCGTTTATCTTCTCCATCAAAATACTGCCGGTAATCCCTGCGCAGCAGGTAGTAATAAAAGGCCAGGTTCATGGCCATGCGTTCGAATTGATCTTCAGGCCTGGGCTCTTCAAACCTGGGCTTTTTAGGCCCGGGCCCGCGGTCTTTTTTCCCGAATAACCTGGATAATAGTTTCATTTCCGTCTCCCGGTGTGCTTATTCATGCTACAACAGTCTGGTCAGAGGTGCAGCAATCAGGTCGGCAGGGCAGTGTTGTCCTGCCTGGGGAGCATCAAATGCCGCGTGGAGGTAAAATGACCTGTAGTATACCCTGATCATTTCGACAATAAACGGAAAATTCCTTTCGATTGTTGCAGAACAAACAAGGGGTTGCAGCACCCAGCGCTGATGCACATGAATCGAAGGACGTCGGTATGCTGGGCATTCCTGTTAAGAGTTGCGAGAGATTCAAGAGACGGTATGCATCTTTCCGAAGCTGAGCCGTTTGGAGCTGGCGAAGACGATCTGTGAAAATATCAGCTGGGTAACACCAGCGGGCGAGTATAAGCTGGCCTCGTGCAAAAAGCTTTTAGAGAAGCTTGAGAGTCAAGGCACCGTGACCCTGCCGGCCAAGCAAGAAGACAAGATCCATGATAACCGAGACAAGATCAGCTTCAGTTCGCTTACAGATGCCGGTTTACCGGTTGAAGGAGGTATGAGCGAGTTTGAGCCCATTTTTTTGGAGCC
>PWTE01000083.1 GCA_003563915.1 Nitriliruptoraceae bacterium | reverse complement strand
TCACACGAGGCGGCCGGACCGTCGACGAGCACGTCGGGCAGCCACCCGGACCGGCCGCGGTCGGGTGGGGTATCGGAGGTGGGGGTGGTGGTCATCAGGGGGTCAGTAGAGCACATCACACCCCAGGGAGCGAACATATGTTCGACTACGCAGGGTCGGGGTACGCGAGGCGCACGGGGTGGTGCTTGCCCCCAGGGATGGATAGGGGCGAACGTGGGTATCGCGAGGTAGCGGGAGAGGTCATGATGCGTTCAGGATCGAGTGGCCCACCAGGAGGTCCACGGTGAACCAGTTGCGCGAGCGGCTCCAGGATTGGACCGACGCAGGCTTGATCAGCGCCGATCAGGCCGACCTCATCGTTGCGCACGAGGCCGCTCGCGCTCCCGATGACGCGACCCAAGCACGCCTAGCCGAGCGTCCACCGGCCCACGCGGCACGGACCGCGAAGGCACGGCTCACCAGCCCGGCCGAGGCGATCGGCTACGTCGGTGCAGCACTCGCGCTCGGGGCGATCGCGCTGATCCTCGGCGACCTGTGGCAGGAGCTGTTGCTCGGCGGCCGCCTGGCGCTGGTCGGGGTACTGACCCTGGCGCTGTTCGGGGCTGGCGTCGCGCTGCGCAGCTCGACCGCGCCCGCGATGCAGCGCCTGACCAGCGTGCTGTTCACCGGCACGGCTGCCGGGACGGGGTGGTTCGCCGCGGTCATCGCGTCGGACATCCTCGATCTGCGTCACTCCGCGGTAGCAACCAGTGTCGGCGCGACGGTGTTGGTGACGGCCGGGGTCCTCTACCTGTGGCGGCCGCGAGCCCTGCTCCAGCTGGCCACCTTGGGCGCCGGGGCCTTCACCGCCGGGTGGGCGCTGTCGCTATCGCCGCTCGACCCGGGGACGGAGTGGTACGGCCTGGTGGTGGGCACGGTCGGGGTGGCCTGGTTCCTGTTGGCGCTCGGGGGCTGGTTGACGCCGCGGACGGTCGGTCAGGTGGCCGGCGCCCTCGTTGGTTTCCTCGGCGTCCAGATCGCTTCCTTCGGCGATCCAGCCTTGCTCGCGCTGGCTGTGGGCCTCGTGATGGCAGCGGCGCTGGTCGTGCTCGCCATCCGCGTGGATGCCCTGCACCACCTGATCGTCGGAGCGCTCGCGCTCTTCGTACTGTCACCACAGCTGGTCTTCGAGCTGTTCGGGGATGCCATCGGCGCACCGGCGACGCTGTTGCTGGTTGGGCTGCTCCTGGTCCTGCTCGCGGTTGGTCTCGGCCGCGCGCGACGGGAGGTCATCCGCGACACCGCCGAGGATGAGGGAGGACACTGATGGCCACCTCGACCGGTCCGCACACGTCACCGGAGCGTGACGCCGAAGCACCCGACCGCAGCGTGGCGGCGCTCGCCGCAGCCGGAGGCCTGGTCGTCGCGGTGGTGGTCCTCGTGCTGCTGTTCGGGATCGCACGACCGCCCGCGCTGGCGCAGTTGAGCGAGGCCCCCTTCCCGGACCTGGCCTCGGGGGTGGCCTGGAACGCCTGGGAACAGGCTGATGGCGACCGTGACGTCGGCCAGTGCCTCTTCGTGGCTCGACCCGACGGGACCCAGGAGCAGCTCAGTTGCGACCGGCTCGGTGCCGAGGTCATCGCGTGGGACGAGCAGGGTGTGGCCCAACGCTCGTGGGATATGCCTGAGGAGATCGTCTGGTACGACCCGTCGACAGGTGACGAGGTGCGACGTGAGACCGTCGACGATGGCCGGGACCTCGGCCCACCTCGAGACGTGCGTATCTCGTCGCGGCATGAGGACGGTGAGTTCGTGGTCCGCCGGGAGGACACCGAGGCGGTGTTGTGGTCGACCTCGGCACCCGAGAACTACGGCATCAACGTCGGTGCGATCTCGCCGGGTGGCGAGTGGGTGGCGATGTTCGACTCGGCGGGTCGTCTCCTCGTGCTGCCGGCCGACGGTTCCCTCGAACCTCGCATCTGGGTCGAGGACGCCCCCGGGTGGGAGGTTCCCGTCTGGGAGGGCACGCCGCTGCCGGATGGCTCCTCGTAGGCGTGAGGGGGGGTCGGGTCGACGTCGTGGCTACGCTCGGGCGTCCCCCGAACGCGTGACCACGGATCGATCCCCCCGATGACCGAGCTGCCCAAGGCCTACGACCCCGCCGCGGTCGAACCTGACCTCTACGAGGACTGGGACCGCGCGGGGCTGTTCCACGCCGAGCCCGACGACGACGGCGAGCCCTTCTCGATCGTCATCCCGCCTCCCAACGTCACCGGGTCGCTGCACGTCGGCCACGCCCTGGACAACACGATCCAGGACGTCATCATCCGGCGCGAGCGGATGCGCGGGCGGAACGCCGTCTGGATCCCCGGCACCGACCACGCCGGGATCGCGACCCAGAACGTCGTGGAGAAGCAGCTCGCCGACGAGGGCACCGACCGCCACGAGCTCGGACGCGAGGCGTTCATCGACCGCGCCTGGCAGTGGCGCGAGGAGTCGGGCGGGGTGATCCTGACGCAGCTGAGAAAGCTGGGTGCCTCCGCCGACTGGGAACGTGAGGTCTTCACCTTCGACGACCAGCGGTCGAAGGCCGTCCTCGAGGTGTTCGTCCACCTCTACGAACAGGGGCTGATCTACCGCGGCAACCGGCTCATCAACTGGTGTCCCCGGTGCAACACCGCCCTCAGCGACATCGAGGTGGAACACGAGGACGTCGACGGGAAGCTGACCCACTTCATCTACCCGTTCGCCGATGATGCTGCGGCGGCGCGTAGCGACGGCAAGCCGGCCGGCATCGAGGTGGCGACGACCCGGCCGGAGACGATGCTCGGCGACACCGCGATCGCGGTGCATCCCGACGACGAACGCTACGCCCACCTGGTCGGCCGCGAGGTGCGCCATCCCTTCCAGGACCGGACCTTCCCGATCGTGGCGGACGACTACGTCGACCCGGAGTTCGGGTCCGGCGCCGTGAAGATCCCCCCGGCCCACGACCCCAACGACCACGCCATCGCCCTGCGGCACGGCCTCGCCATCATCGACATCTTCGACGATCACGCGGTCACGACCGACGTGGTGGGGGAGCGGTTCGCGGGACGCGACCGGTTCGACGCCCGTCGCGAGGTCACCGACGCGTTGCGCGAGGCCGACCTGCTCCTCGCGGTGGAGGACTACCGCCACAGCGTCGGGCACTGCTCGCGGTGCGAGACGGTCATCGAACCGCGGCTGTCGGACCAGTGGTTCGTGGCGATGCGTCAGCTGGCGGACAAGGCCGCCGACGCCGTGCGTGACGGGCGGACCACCTTCGTGCCGGAGTCGCGGACCAAGCCGTTCCTGGAGTGGCTGGACAACCTGCACGACTGGTGCATCTCGCGCCAGATCTGGTGGGGGCACCGGATCCCCGCGTGGTACGGGCCGGACGGCGAGATCCGCGTCTCGCGCGAGCCGATCGACGAGCCCGGCTGGGTGCAGGACGAGGACGTGCTCGACACCTGGTTCTCCAGCCAGCTGTGGCCCTTCAGCGTGCTCGGGTGGCCCGACGAGACCCCGGAGCTGGCGACCTGGTACCCGACGTCGGTGCTGGTCACCGGCTACGACATCAACACCTTCTGGGTGTCGCGGATGCTGATGATCAGCCTGTGGGTCAACGACGTCGTGCCCTTCCACGTCGTGCACAACCACGGGCTGGTGCGTGACGAGCACGGCAAGAAGATGTCGAAGTCCTTCGGCAACGTGATCGACCCGCTCGATCTGATCGAGAGGTACGGGGCGGACGCGACCCGGTTCGCGCTGCTGCGCCAAGCCGCGCCGGGGACCGACGTGCCGCTCGCCGAGGAGTGGGT
>PWTE01000098.1 GCA_003563915.1 Nitriliruptoraceae bacterium | reverse complement strand
TGGTCCGGCCGTAGAAGCTTCCGTCGGGATTGGCCAGCGGTTGGGCGCCCACGCGCTCGCCGTTGTCGAACACCACGCTGCCGTCTTCGAGGTCCAGCGCGGTCACCGACGGTGCGGTACCCGCGACCCGGCGGCCGTCCTGGAACAGCACGACACCGTCACCGAGCGTCAGGTCGGGGGCACGCAGGTCCAGGTCGAACTCCCAGTCGAGTCTCAGGGTGCCGCCCGCGGCGTCCACGGCCAGGATCTGGCTGTCCCCGGTCTTGCGGGTGGACAGGTAGACGCGGTCGTCGTGGGTTAGCAGGTAGGCGCGGTCCACCTCGGTGGAGTCGACACCGTCGACGGTGGGTAGGGTGACCTCGTCGGTGGTGGTGCCGTCGTCGAGGTCGATTGACACGATGCGGTGCTCGACCTCGTCGCCCTCGTCGTCGACGGTCTCGATCAGCGTCACGAGATGGTCGCTGGTCATCACGCCCCAGTGGTCACGGTTGCCGTGGTTCAGGAGGTCGTTGACGTCGTCACGCTCGCTCAGCGCGACGTCGATCTCCACCGGGTCGTCACCGGAGATGTCGAACATGCGCAGGCCCTCGGCGCTGCTGGTGGAGAACACCAACCGCTCCTGGTCGCCCTCGCCGCCGATGAGGATCTGCTCACGGCAGACCTGGTCCTCGGCCTCGATCTCCGGGCCGAGGTGCTCACCGGTCGCCGGGTCGAAGGCGCGTACCACGCGGTCATCAGCATCGGGGCGCTGCTCGACCCAGACGCGGTCCTGGCGGTCGAGCGCCGGCTTGCAGCTGCCACTGGATCGGGGGGAGACGTTGGGGATCTCCCAGAGCACCTCGGCGGTGTCGAGGTCGATGCCGATGAGCTCGGAGCGGAACCGGGCGGTGGGCTCGTACTGGCCGTCCTCGTTGGAGACCCGCGCGATCATGACCCCGGCATCCGAGAGCAGGATCTCGTTGAGGCTGCCGTAGCCCTCGGGTGCGACGTCGGTTTCGACGTCGCCGAGGTCGAGGTGCCACTTCAACCCCGGGTCCTCGGGGCCCTGCACGGGGCTCTGGTTCGTGGCGCCGGCGTCGGCGTTGGGTAGCGGCCAGGGGCTCGGGGTCTGGGCGGCCACCGGCAGCGCTACGGCCGCGGCGGTGGCCAGGGCGGCGAGCAGCGTGAGCGCTCGCAGCGTTCGTCGGGTGCGGGCGGGTGGGCGCGCAGTGCGGCGCAGGTGCATGCTTGGCGATCCTTCGTACGGGTTCGTGGTGGTGAACGGTGGGTCACCGGGCAGCCGCGCACCCGTGCGGAGAGCTACCGCTCGTGGTGGGTGCGTGGCTCGGTGGTAAAGGGCGCGCTTCCTCGGCGCGGCGTGGGGCGGCCCCGGGAGGCAGCGATGCCGTCTCCCGGGGCCGCCCGTGCGGCGACCTCAGTGCCGGACCGTGGCCGGTCAGCCCTCCGCGGCGTCCAGTGCGCGGATCAGCAGCGAGGCCATCTGGTCCCGTGTGACCGTGCCCGAGGGGTCGAACGTGGTGTCGGTGACGCCGGTGCTGATCTCGGCCTGCGCGACCGCGTTGATGTTGCCGGCGTGCACGCTGCCCGGATCGACGTCGGCGAACGGTCCGTCGGCGATCTCGTCGAGGTTGAAGGCCCGGGCCAGCAGCGATGCGACCTGATCGCGGGTGATCTGCCCGTTCGGATCGAACGTGGTGGCGGTGACGCCAGTGGTGATCTGCGCGTCGGCCGCGGCGTTGATGTTCTCCGCGTGGACGTTGTCCGAATCGACGTCGTCGAACGGACCGTCGCTGACCGGGGTGATCTCGAGCGCGCGGACCAGGAACGTCGCGAACTGTGCGCGGGTGACCTCGCCGCTCGGGTCGTAGTTCCCCTCGGCGTCCCCGGTGGTGATGTCCCGAGCGGCCATCTCGGCGATGTTGGGGGCGTGGACGCTGTCCGGATCGACGTCCGGGAACGGAGCCTCGGCCTGTGCCAGGCCACCCGTGTCGTCGATCGCGAGGATCCCGTCCCCGCCGCCGGTGACGTACAGGGTGCCGTCGGCACCGACCGACGCCATGTTCAGGGACGCGAAGCTTCCGCCCATGTTGAGCTCGCCCTCGCTCTGGAGGCCGAGGTGGCCGGCGATGCGTCCCGGCGGGATGGTCCACTGGACCTCACCCTGCGCGCTGAACCCGGTGATCAGTCGATCGCGGGTCATGTCCTGTGTGCGCCAGCTGGTGTAGCCGCTGCCGTCCGGGTTGGTCAGCGGGCGGGTCCCGGCGCCGAGTCCCTCGATCGCGACGGCGCCATCCGCGACCAGGAGTCCCTGGAGCGTGGCTCCGGGTGCGGTCGTGCGCGCGCCCTCCTGGAACAGCACGGTGCCGTCACCGAGGGTGAGGTCGCGCGGCTCGTCCTGCAGGTCGGTGTGGGTCCAGGACTCGGACAGGCCGTCGTCGAGGTCGAGTCCGGCGATGATCGGACCGGGGCTCGACCCGGGACCCGAGCGCATGCTGGCGATCAGCGTGTCGCTCCTCGCGTCGACGAGCAGGATCACCGTACGAAAGTCGCTCGAGGCGACTCCCGCAGAGGTCGGGGCCTCGACCTGGGTGACGATCGATCCGTCCGTCAACGAGATCTCGACGAGGTCGATCCGCTCGTCGCCATCGTCGTCGATGTCGACCGCGGTGATGAACGTGGTGTCGGTGAAGACACCCCAGGCCGGCACGTCGCCGTGATTGGACAGCCCATCGGCGCCATCGACCTCGATCCCCGAGGTCACCTCGGTGGCCCCGTCGGAGATGTCGAGGATCCGCAGACCCTCGGTCGACCCGTCGGCGAACACCAGGTGCTGGTCGCCGCCGATCAAGAGGTGCTCACGGCACCGCTGGTCGTCCGCGTCGATCTGGGTTCCGGGGACCGGATCGCCGGTGGCGGTGTCGTAGGCCGACACCAGGTAGTCGCCGTCGTCGCGGGTCTCGACCCACACGCGGTCCCGGTCGTCGAGACCAGATCGGCAGGCACGGGTGGAGACATTCGGTGAGATCTCGTCGAGTTGCCAGGCGATGGTGCCGTCGTCGGTGTCGATGCCGAGGAGCTCACGGGCGAAGCGGCTGCGGTCGTACTGGGGATCGTTGTTGTCGGCCCGGGTGACCATGATGCCGTTGCCGGCGATCTGCAGCCGTTCGCCGTCCTCGAGGCGGTAGCCCTCCGGTGCGTCAGGGGTCTCGACCTGCTCGAGGTCGAGGTGCCACTTCAGGCCGGGATCGCTCGGACCGCCGACGGTGGCCTGTCCGGAGCCTTGCGCGTCGGCGTCGAACATCGGCCAGGGGGCGTCCGCCTGTGCGGCGGCGGGCAGTGCGAGTGCTGCGGTGGTGGCCAGCGCGGCCAGCAAGGTGAGCAGTCGGAGCAATCGTCGGGTTCGGGCGGGTGGGTGCTCGTGCAAGCGCAGGTGCATACCTGGGCGGTCCTTCGGTCGTTGCCATGATGGTCGGTCCGGGGTCACCGGGTAGCCGCGCAGCCTTGCGGACACCGCCAACCTGCAGCGTGCCGGCCCGCAACTCCCGTACGACCCGCTCCGACCGTATCGGCGTGAGCTTCTGACCTCCCGCCGACTACCTACCTTCGGACACGCGAGCCGAGGCTGTCGGGCGTGACGGCTACGCTCGGCCGGTCCCCGAGGAGGCGAACGACGTGGCTGAAGGACCCGTGCGCTACGACCCGCTGGCTTTCGAGCCGGCGATCGCTGCCCACTGGCACGATGAGCGCACCTACTCCCTGCCCACGGCCCTGCGGGAGGCCCCACCGGTCGACGACGACCGGCGGTTCTACGCGCTGACGATGTTCCCCTACCCGTCGGGCGACCTGCACATG
>PWTE01000263.1 GCA_003563915.1 Nitriliruptoraceae bacterium | reverse complement strand
CGGCTGTCCGACGACGAGCTGCGACATCTGTACATCGACCAGCGACTGTCGACGCTACAGATCGCGGAGCGAACCGGGATGTCGAGCAGCGGCGTCGCCTCTGCACTGGAACGGGCAGGGATCCCCCGGCGCGGCCCGGGCGTGCTGAGGGTGGACGACGAGACCCTGCGCCGCCTGTACGTGGATGAGCGGCTCGACGCGGATGAGCTGGCAGCGAGGTTCGACGTGCCGCCGTGGACGGTCCGCCGTCAGCTGCGTGCGGCCGGCATCCAACGACCCGCACGGCCTCCCGGCGGTTGGGTGCCGGCCGAGACCGAGCTCCGCCGCCGGTATGAGGACGGGCAGGCCAGCCTGGCTGAGCTCGCGGCGCACTACCGGGTGCCGGCGACCACGGTCCGGCGGTGGCTGGAGCTCACGGGGATCGCGTTGCGGCAGGCTCCGGCCTCGCAAGGGTGGCGCCCAGGCGACCCGGTGCGTCTGTCACGCGACGAGCTGTGGGAGCTGTACGTCGAGCAGGGTCTGACCGCGACCCAGATCGGCGACCACGTCGGGGTGACCAAGAACGTCATCACGACAGCACTGCACGCGCAGCGGATCCCAGTGCGGCCGACCGGACCGTCACGCAGGCCGCCGGTTGTGCTGCTGGACGCCTTGTACGCCGACGGTGCGGTCACGGCAGTGCTCGCACGGCACGGGATCCCGCGACGGCCACAGGCTGGCTGGCTGCGGCAGCGCTGGCCCGACCCGGCCGAACTGTCCGCTGCGGCGCTCGCGGAGCTGTACATCGATGTCGGCCTGTCCGCAGCCCACATCTCACTGCTGACTGGTGTGCAGGTCGCCGGAGTCCGTAGCCGTCTGCAACGCGCCGGGCTGCAGGCCCGCAGCACGTCCCGCTCACCGTGGAAGCCCGCGACGTAGCGACCGCACTGCTGATCTGCTCGGTCTATCTCCACACCTGCACGTCAACCTGCTGAACCTGCACGTCACCCCGATCCCGACACACCGTCCCGTCCGCCAGGCGCACATCCACGGCGTGATGTCACAATCCGCGTGGCTCGACGACAACTCCCTGTGCGACCACGGCATAGGGACGCACCAATGCACTGTCCGAGTACGACGGGCCGGCGGGGCCGGTCATGCTGACCGTCAAGCGCATCCACGCCGGTCGCGGCGCGGTGGACTACTACCTCAACCAGACCCGCCACGGCATGGCCGACTACTACCTCACCGAGTCCGACACCGGCCGCACGGACGATCGTGACGCAAGCGTGGAGCTGTCGGCTCCGGCGGCGTCGTGGTGGGGCGGCGGCGCCGAGGCGCTGGAGCTGTCGGGCGAGGTGCAGCGCGCCCAGTTCGTCCCGCTGTACGCCAAGGGGGTGCGTCCCGGTGGCGGCTACCTGGGCCGCAAGTTCCGGCTGCCCGAGGCGGCCGACGCCGCCAAGGCGGATGCGCTGCGTGCTGCCGCTGAGATCGCCGACCCCTACGAGCGGTGGATGGCCAAGCATGAGATCCGCCGCACGGGTGGGCACGCCTCGGTTGCCGCGTGGGACTGCACCTTCTCCCCGCCGAAGTCCGTGTCGCTGCTGTGGGCCGCCGGCGACGGTGAGGTTCAGCGGCAGGTGTGGGCCGCGCATCTGGCCGCGGTCGACGCGGGGCTGGGCTATCTGCAGGAGCATGCCGCCTACGTCCGCGCGGGTGCCCAGGGCGTGCGGGTACTCGACTCGTCCGGGCTGGTGGTGGCCCGGATGAACGAGTGGACCTCCCGCGACGGGGACATGCACCTGCACACCCACTGCCTGATCCTCAACCGTGCACAGACCAGCGTGGACGGAAAGTGGCGGGCGCTGGACGGCCGAGCGGTGCTGGCCGCCCGGACCGGTGCAGGCGCGATCTACAACCGGGTGGTCGAGGCGGAGCTGACCCGCCGGCTGCGTGTGGGCTGGCGGGACCGGCCCGATGGGCTACGCGAGCTCGACGGGGTCGACGACGAACTGATCGAGACGTTCTCGTCCCGCCGCCGTGCCATCACCGCCGAGGTCGCCGAACTTGCCGCCGCCTACCGGGACACGTACGGCGTCGACGCGCCACCCGCGGTGCTCTCGGCGATGGCGCAGACCGCATGGGCAGGCACGCGCCGGCCCAAGCGTGAGGTGACGCCAAACGAGGCGCTCGGGCAGTGGGAGACCACCGCCCGCCGCCAGGGTCGCAGCCTCGCCCAACTGCCCCGCAAGGTGCTCGGACGGGCCGATCACCCACACGCCCCGCCGATTGACGATGCCGAGGGGGCGGTCCAGGTGCTTGAGCGGCTGGCCGAGTCCGGACGGCCGACCTTCACCCGACACGACCTGCTCCGTGCCGCCCTCGACGTGCTCCCACCGGGCGGCGACCCGCAAGCTGTTCTCGAACGACGAGCCGACCGGCTGGTCGCTCTCGTGCTGGCACGTCCGGAGCTGATCGGTGTGACCACACCCGAGGTCATCCGCACACCGACCGAACTGCAACGCACCGACGGCACCAGCGTCTACGACCAGCCCGACCGCCACCGCTGGGCGCTGAGATCCACGCTCGACCAGGAAGCCTGGCTGCTCGACATCGCCGCGGAACCCACCGGCCACATCGTCGCGACGCCCCTCATCGAGACGGCGGTCACCGCCCACGAACTCGGTGGCGACCAGGCCGCCGCGGTCCGCGACCTGCTCGGCACCGACCGGCGCATCGGGCTGCTGGTTGGCCCGGCCGGTGCCGGCAAGACCCGCACGCTGCGTGCGGTGGTGGCGGCCTGGCAGCACACCGGCCGGGACGTGCTGGGGCTGACCGTGTCCCAAGCGGCCGCCGAGGTCCTCACAGGCGAGGCGCAGGTGCGGGCGGAGAACACCACCAAGTGGCTGTACGAAACCCGCCGCGGCCGGTGGCAGCTCCCCGAGGGGGCGCTCGTGCTGATCGACGAGGCCTCCATGATCTCCACCCCGGATCTGGTCGACATCGTCGACCAGGCACGCCGTGTCGGCGGGAAGGTGCTGCTGATCGGCGACCCCGCCCAGCTGGCCGCGATCCACATCGGCGGCGCGTTCGACCTGCTCGCCGACCGGCACGGCGCCGCCCAGCTGACCGAGATCCGCCGGTTCACCGAAGACTGGGAAGCCCACGCCAGCCTGCAGCTTCGCCGCCGCGACCCGGCCGCCCTGGCCGACTATGCGATGCGAGGCCGCATCCACGGCGGCACCACGGGCGACATCGAGGCCGAGCTGTTCGACGCCTGGCGAGCCGAGGTCGCCGGTGGTCGAGACAACCGTCGAAGTGTGCTGATGATCGTGACCACCAACGAGCAGGCCGCCGTCCTGTCCGAACGGGCACGCCAGGCGCTCATCGACACCGGCGTGGTCGACGACGGACCGACCGTCAGGCTCCGCGACAACCTCGCCTCGGTCGGCGACCACCTCATCACCCGACGAAACAACCGGCAGCTGCGCACCTCCGGCCGTGGCTGGGTCGTCAACGGTGACGTCTGGACCGTCATCCGCGTCTATGGCGACGGTGCCTGCGACGCCCGCCGGCACGCCGACGGCACCACCATCACCCTGCCCGCCGACTACCTCGCCGAACACACGCATCTCGCCTACGCCACCACCGCCCACCGTGCCCAGGGCATGACCGTCGACGTCTGCCACGCCGCGATCACCGCCGACACCTCCCACGAACAGCTGTACGTGGCCGCCACCCGCGGCCGGGACGGCAACCACCTGTGGGTCATCGTCGACTCCGACCGCGACATCATCCGCGACCGCGACGACCTACCCGCCCCCGAACAGATCCTCACCCGCGTGCTCGAACGGCGCGACCTCGACCGCCTGTCCGGACACCAGGTCATCGCCGACTCACTCCGGGAGACCTCCTCGCTGGCACGCCTGGGAACGATCTTCGAAGACGCCGCACGGACCGCCACCGACCAGTGGCTCCGCCACACCCTCACCGAACGGGGGCTGGCCGACGCCATCGACGATCCGCAATGGCCCAGCCTGACCGCCCGCATCCGCGAGACCGCCCTTGCCGGCCACGACGTCACCGCGCTCATCGACGAGGCGATCCGGATGCGCCCCATCGACGGCGCCCGCTCCGCCGCTTCGGTACTGCACTGGCGGGTCGGCATCCTCGGCTCCACGCCAGCCCCCCGGCCATCCGGACCCCTCGCATCGCTGCCGCCCACCGACGGACCTGCCATCGAGGTCGCCCACCAGGCAGGCGAGCTGATGCGGCAACGCTGGCGCGACATCCGTGCATCGCTCGAGGTCGCCACCGGCACCATCCCCGGAGCACAAGCCCTCGGGCCCCCACCGTACGACCCCGCCGACACCTCGGCCTGGCTGACCGCAACCACCGCCGTCACCGCCTACCGCGAACGATTCGAGGTGGCCCGCTACATCCCCATGCTCGGAGACCGCCCTACTGCATCGCGCCCCGACGCCCAGGCCGCCTTCGACCACGCCCGTCTGCAGGCCGACCGCTACCTCGCCCGCCGACTCCGCCACCTCGACGACCAGCAGCTCGCCGACCTCGACGCTCGCCAGCAGACCATCCTCGACAATCCGCCACCCTTCGACCCAGCAGAACTGCAGCAGGCACGACACGCGCTCGCTGCCACGAGCCATGGCCCGACCGTCCCGACCGAAGACACCCGCGCCCGCCTGCAGATCCAGCGCCTCGAACGGGCAGCCCAAGCCCACCACGACTGGCGACGCGACGCGGCCGAAGCCGCAAACATCCAACGCCAGATCGCCCTCGAGCAGCAACGACAGCGGCGACTCCTGACACAGCGATCACCGTCGACCCGGACCGCCCGCTGACCCCCGCATAGGGTGGCACCCGTGCGGCAGGTCAGGAGCGCACATGCCGAACATCTTGGACGCACCACCCGCAGCGATCGCCGCGCAACTCGCCGACCTCAGCTCGGCCCTGGACGTCGCGATCCCTGCCCGGCAACTCGACCGGAACCTGATGGTGGCGACCTGGAACCTACGGGCGTTCGGCGGGTTGACCGACCGGTGGGTCGCCACCGGCGACGACAGCCCCAAACGTGACCTCGCCGGGCTACGGGCCATCGGCGAGATCGTCGCCCGGTTCGACGTGATCGCGCTGCAAGAGGTCCGAGGCAACCTGCGAGCGTTACGGCACCTGCTGGCCTGGCTGAACCGGGACGCCGACACCTGGGGGATGCTGCTGACCGACGTCACCCGCGGCAGCTCCGGCAACAACGAACGCATGGCGTTCCTGTACGACACCCGCCGGGTCAAGCCGTCCGGACTGGCCTGCGAGCTGGTGATCCCACCCGAACGTGACGACATCGAAGAAGGCGCGTTCGGCCGTCAGTTCGCCCGCACCCCCTACGCCTGCTCGTTCCTGGGGGCGGGCGACACCTTCATCCTGGTGACCGCTCACGTGCTGTACGGGCAGTCCCCAACCGACCGTGTCGGAGAGCTCCAAGCACTCGCGTCCTGGCTCGCGGACTGGGCCAGCCACGTCAACGCCTACCACCACAACCTGATCGCCCTCGGCGACTTCAACATCGACCGCCGGCACGACCCGCTCTACCAGGCGTTCACCTCCACCGGGCTGACCGTCCCCGACGCCCTCCACGAGGTCCCACGCACCATCTTCGGCTCACACCTCGACAGCTACTACGACCAGATCGCCTGGTTCACCGACCCGACCAGCCGGATCCCGAACCTCTCGCTGATCCCCACCGGCGCCGCCGGCAGCTTCGACTTCGTCGGACACGTCCACCCCACCCTCACCCGCCAACAGCTGTCCTGGCGCCTCTCCGACCACCTCCCCCTCTGGGTCGAATTCGCTCACTAGAACCCCACCCTGCAACACCATCCCGGACCCTTCACGACGACCGCACAACCACCCGATAATCCCCGCTTCGAGCGCTCCCGCGGAGCCGCTACCCGTCTTCAGCCGCTCGAAACTGCCGGTGACGTCCCCGTCGGCCGTCAGCGCGACCCCGCTTGCGAGTCTCCGCCAGTACGTTTCCGCGCAGGCGGCAACCGCCATTCATTGCGGCGATGAGCCGCCGGTTGTACCCGGCCGCGTCGCCGCTTCCATGTGGTTGCCCCACCGTGGACCGTCCGGGGTCATCGGGTGGCGGTGACGATCAGGGAGTCGAACGGGAACGCCAGGCTGGCATCGTCGGTGTGCGGCGCCAAGCGCTCGGCAGGGTCGTCGAGCAGCGCTGCGACCGCGTCGGTCCGTCGGTGCATACGCCCCGGGGAGCACGGCCGAGCGGAGGAAACCGCCGGCTCGGGGTCCCGGGTCCGCTGCCAGGCCGACGGCGAACGCTGGCGGGTCGACGCCCGGTGCGCCGGCTACCGGATCAGCGTCCTCGGGACCGCGACGGGGCCCCGGACGTGTTGCCGGTCCGCTCCCCGCTGAGCAACGTCGACACCGACATGCCAGGCTCATGGTGACCGGGGTCGGCTCGAGGGTTCGCACCGTGAGCGAGGTCGCCCGTGACGACGACATCGCCCCTCCGTCGCTCGGTCCGGCACGCGTGACCGACGTCATCCGCGAAGGGCACCTCCATCCGCGAGGCACTTTCGGTTCGCGTCGTCCGTGCCAAGCTCACGCTCGGCCGTGGGCTGGCCGTGGGCTACGTTCAGGCCACCCTGCTGATGCGCCGGCACTCCGCGATCGGCATGCTCCCCGCATCGAGTTCGAGGCGCGCACCGAGGCCGATGCTTCGCACCCCTCGAGAGGTGAGCAAGATGAGCGTCCGCAGAGCCCCGATACGAACGGGGATCATCGGCTTCGGTCTCGCAGGACGCGTCTTCCACGCGCCCCTGGTCTCCTCGAACGCCGACTACTCCCTGGACGTCGTCCTCACGGGCGACCCCGACCGGGCACAGACAGCGGGACGTCTCTACCCGCAGGCGCGCGTCGTCGGCGACATCCTCGAGGTGTGGTCCGCCGAGCTCGATCTGGTCGTCATCGCCTCGCCGCCTGCCACCCATGTCGAGCTGGCGAACCAGGCGCTCGAGCATGGACTCGCGGTCGTGATCGACAAGCCCTTCGCGGTGGCCGAAGCGGACGGCCTTGCTCTGATTAGCCAGGCAGAGCGTCTCGGGCAACCCGTCACGGTCTTCCACAATCGGCGTTGGGACGGTGACTACCTGACCCTGAGTGAGGTGATCGCCTCGGGGGCACTGACCGGTCCCCATCGGTTCGAGTCGCGCTTCGAGACGTGGAAGCCGACCACCACCAAGGCGTGGAAGGCCAACGCGACGCCGGAGCAAGGGGGTGGCGTGCTCTACGACCTCGGAACCCACCTGATCGATCAGGCGCTCCAGCTGTTCGGGCCCGCGGCGGACGTCTACTCGGAGCTGACGACCTGCCGACCGGGGGGCGCGGCGCCAGACGATGCCTTCGTGGCCCTACGGCACGAGTCGGGCATGCGAACGCACGTGTGGGTGAGCACGGTCGCCGCGCAGCAGGGCCCACGTTTCCGCGTGCTGGGGTCGGAGTCGGCGTACACGAAGTGGCACCTCGACGGCCAGGAGGAGTCGCTCGCCGCCGGTGCCCTACCGACCGACGAGGACTACGGGCTCGACCCCGAGGCGTCGTGGGGCCGACTCGCGATCGGCAGCGAGGCGCGGCCGGTCCCGGCCCAGCGTGGCCGGTACGACCGCTTCTACGCCCTGCTCGCGGAGTCGCTGATCCGGGGAGCACCGTTGCCGGTCGATCCACGTGACGCCGTCGAGGTGACGGCGATCATCCAAGAGATCCACGCACAGCATGCGCCCTGAGCCGGCAGCTCATCGGAGCAGGCTGCCACCGTTGGTGCGGATCACCTCGGCATACCAGTCGAACGAGGCCTTCCTATAGCGTTCGAGGGTGCCGGAGCCGTCATCGTGGCGGTCGACGTAGACGAAGCCGTAGCGCTTGCTCATCTGTGCGGTGGTGAAGCTGACCAGGTCGATGCAACCCCACGCCGTGTAGCCGAGGATCTCCACACCGTCGTCGATCGCCTCGCTGAGCTGCACGAGGTGGTCGTTCAGGTAGGCGATCCGGTAGTCATCGAGCACGGTCTTGGCCCCATCCACCTCTACCAGCTCGTCCTTGGCACCCAACCCGTTCTCAACGACGAACAGCGGCTTGCCCCAGCGGTCCCAGAACTGGTTCGCCACGATCCGCAGTCCGGCCGGATCGATCTGCCAGCCCCAGTCACTGGCCTGCAGCGTCGGATTCGGAACACCCCCGATGACGTTGCCCTCGCCCGTGGCCCGCTTCGCGGGGTCGGCGGCTTCACACACGCTCATGTAGTAGCTGAACGACACGAAATCGACCGTGTTCGTCAGGATCTCACGATCGTCGTCGGTGATGTCCAGCTCGATGCCGGCCTCGCGGAAGTAGCGACGCATGTAGCTCGGGTAGATGCCTTGTGTGTGGACGTCACCGAAGAACAGGTTCCGACGATCCGCCTGCATGACCGCGACCACGTCGGCTGGGTCCGGCGTGAGTGGGTAGGTGGGCATCGCCAGGATCATGCAGCCCACCTTGACCCCGGGAATCATCTCGTGCGCGATCCTCGTTGCCAGGGCACTGGCGACCAGTTCGTGGTGCGCCGCCTGGTAGAGCTCCGAGGTGGAGAGCTGGTCCTTCGGCGTGTCGATCGCGCCACTGAGGAAGGGCACGTGCAGCACCGAGTTGATCTCGTTGAAGGTCAGCCAGTACCTCACCTTCGAGCCGTATCGGTCGAAGAGGGTCCGGACATATCGCTCGTAGAAGCCGATCATCTCCCGATTGACCCAGCCGCCATAGTGGTCGGCCAGGTGCAAGGGGGTCTCGTAGTGCGAGATCGTCACCAGCGGCTCGATGCCGTGCCTAGCGCATTCGTCGAAGACGCGGTCGTAGAACGCCAACCCCTCCTCGTTCGGCTCCTCGTCGTCGCCTTTGGGGAGGATCCGGCTCCAGGCGATCGAGAGCCGGAGCACCTTGAACCCCATCTCGGCGAACAGCGCGATATCGGAGGCATACCGGTGGTAGAAGTCGATCCCGACGAGCTTCAGGTTGTCGGCTGTGGGGATCGAGGTCCTGGGACCCTGGATCCCGCGGGGTGCCACGTCCTGGATCGACAGCCCCTTGCCGCCCTCGTCGAACGCCCCTTCGAGCTGGTTGGCCGCGGTGGCCCCACCCCACAGGAAGTCAGGAGGGAAGGTCATCCTCGAACCTACGCACGGCTCGAGGCGAGCCCGGAGAGTTGACCGCGCATCTCGCCGGCGTACTGGTCGGCGTTGAGGCCGGCGATCAGGTGGAAGGTGTTCTCGTCCACGGCGACGGCACCGTGGATACCTGCAGACGTCAGCGCGGCGTCGTCGACCCGGCTCGCGTCGTGCAATCGGACGCGCAGGCGCGTCTCCGCGCAGGCCTCGACCTTGACGATGTTGTCGGGGCCGCCGAGCCCGGCGATCACGTCACGCGCCTTCTCCGGGCCGAGTGGGTCGCGCAGCTTGGGCGCGACGCCCTTGGCCTCGTAGGACACCTCGGGGATGTCGCCCTCATGCAACTCGGCTTCGTCCCCTGCGGTCTCGAGGTACTCCTCCATGTCGGTCTTGAGGTTCTCCGACCGGGTTCCGAAGATGGCTTGCATGTTGTTGCCGACCAGCAAGACGCCGGCCGCCCCCAGCGCCTTCAACTTGCCCTGGTCGGCGCGGTTGATGTCCTCGACACCGACACGGAGCCGGGTGATGCACGCGTCGAGGTCCTTGATGTTGCTGCGGCCCCCGAACGCCAGCACGAGCTGCTGAGCGAAGCTGTCCGCACTGACGTTCCGTGCCGCTTCCGGTTCAGTGTCGACCTCCCGCCCAGGGGTCTTCAGATCGAGCTTGGTGATCAGCAGACGGAAGACCCCGTAGTAGAGGGCGAAGTAGACGGGTCCGATGACCAACACCAACCAGGGTCGGGTATTGAGCGGGAAGAACAGCGCATAGTCGATAAAGCCGTGCGAGAAGGTGTACCCGAGCAGCCCGCCGAGGAGGTAGAGCAGGGGGAAGGCCAACCCCGCGAGCACGATGTGAGCTGCGAAGAGCACCGGCGCGACGAAGATGAACGCGAACTCGAGCGGCTCGGTGATCCCGGTAAGGAACGAGGTGAGCGCCGCGGAAACCATGATCGAACCGGTCTTAACCCGGTTCTCGGGCTTCGCGGTATGCCAGATCGCCAGCGCGGCGCCGGGGAGACCGAACATCTTGAACAGGAACCCACCCCCGAGCCGGCCGGCCTCGGGGTCACCGGCGAAGAACCGGGTGATCTCGCCGGTCACGGTCTCGCCGGCCGCCGTGGTGAACGACCCGACCTCGAAGAAGAACGGGACGTTCCAGATGTGGTGGAGGCCGAACGGCAACAAGAGCCGTTCGATGGTGCCGTAGATCCACACCGCGAGGGCCGGCTGGCCTTCCGACGCCCACTCGGCGAACGTGTCGATCACCGACTGGACCGGTGGCCAGATGAAACTGAGCACGATGCCGAGCGCGATCGCCGCGAAAGCCGTGATGATCGGCACGAACCGCTTGCCGGCGAAGAAGCCGAGGTAGGGAGGCAGCTGGATCCGGAAGAAACGGTTGAAGAGCAGCGCCGCCACGATGCCGACGATGATGCCGCCGAAGACGCCGGTCTCGATCGTGTCGATCCCGATGATCGTGCGGGTCTCGATCCCGCGTTCGACCGCGATGACCCCCATCGTCCCGGTCATCACGACGTAGCCGACCACCGCCGACAGGGCGGAGACGCCGTCGTTCTTGGTCAGCCCCAGCGCGACCCCAATCGCGAAGATGAGCGCGAGGTTCGCGAAGATCGGTTCACCAGACGCCTGCATGATCTCGAGGAGGACCCGGAGCCAATCCGGTGGGACGCCGATCGCGCCACGGTCGACGCCCTGCAGCAACGCGCCGCCGACCCCGAGCAGGATGCCGGCGACCGGAAGGATCGACACCGGCAGCATCAGCGACTTGCCGATCTTCTGCAGGAAGCCGAACGCGTTGCTACCGGCAGCCTTCATCCGCGATGGTGGCGGCGCGACGCCCGGATCGGTGGCGGTCTCGGTCGTGGTGGCCATGACGGTCCCTCTTGCTCAATCGGAGCAGCAGTGGTGGTGGTGCGCTCAGACGTCGTCTTCCAGATCGTCCTCATCCTGTGGCACGAGGGCTCGGACGGCCGCAGCGGACTCCTGCTCGAGCGCCTGCGCCGCGAGTTCCTGGCACTGCGCTAGGGACAGGCGTCGGATCTGGGCCTTGACGCTCGGGATCGCCGGGATGCTCACACTGAGCTCGTCGACGCCCAGTCCGAGCAGCAACGGCACTGCCTGCGGATCCGCCGCGATCCCGCCACAGACCCCGACCCAACGGTCGTACAGGTGCGCGGCGCTCACGCTCTGGCCGATGAGTCGAAGGCACGCCGGATGCAGCCCGTCGACCTGCGGAGCGAGTTTCGGGTGGCCGCGGTCCATCGCCAGGACGTACTGCGTGAGGTCGTTGGACCCGACCGAGAAGAAGTCGACCTCGGCGGCGAACCGCTCGGCGATCACCGCCACCGACGGCACCTCGACCATGATCCCGACGGGGATCCGCGCCGCACCCAGGCGGTCGCGTTCCTCCTCGAACAACGCCTTGGCCGACCGCCACTCCTGCATCGTGGCGATCATCGGGAACATCACGTGCAGCCGGGCCCCGGCGTCCGCGGCCCGCAGGATGGCACGAATCTGCGTCCGCAAGATCTCGGGGCGGTCCAGCCCCACGCGGATCCCCCGCTCCCCGAGGAACGGGTTGTCCTCGCGGGCGATAGGCAGGTAGGACAGCGGCTTGTCCCCACCCACGTCCAGGGTCCGGATGACCAACGGCTGCCCCTCCGGCAGGGTGGCGGCGATCTCACGGTAGATCTCCGCCTGCTCGTCCTCGCTCGGCGCGGAGGTCCGGCCCATGAACGCGAACTCGGAGCGAAGCAGCCCCACGCCCTCGGCTCCCACCCACTTGGCTTCGCGGGCATCATCGACCCCGGCGATGTTCGCCACGATCTCGACCCGGTGCCCGTCCGTGGTGACGGCGGGTTCCAGCGCGGACTCGAGTTCGATCGTGCGACGCGCAGCGATGCGCTGCTGCCGACGCCTGATGCGCTCCACCTCCTGTTCGGAGGCGTTGAGACGGAGCGTTCCCTTCGCCCCGTCGAGGATCACGCGCGAGCCGTCGGCAATCTCCAGTGCGCGGGGATCGATCCCCGCCACGGCTGGGATGTCCAGGGAGCGGGCCAGGATCGCCACGTGTGACGACGCGCCGCCCGCAGTCGTGCAGAAGCCCTCGATGCGCTCACGATCGAGGGTCGCGGTGTCGGACGGGGTCAGGTCCTCGGCGACGAGGATGGTCCCATGAGGGAACTCCGGCTTCTCCTGACGGACACCGGTCAACAACTCGAGGACCCGCTGCCCGACATCACGGACGTCGTTGGCCCGACCAGCCAACACCTCGCTCCGGAGCCCGGCCAGCCGCTCGGCGTGCGTCTGATAGGCGCTGCGCCAGGCGAAAGCCGCGCTCTTGCCCTTATCGATCGCGCTCCCCGCGAGATCCAACAGGTCCGGATCGTCGAGCAGTTCCTGGTGGGCGGCGAAGATGGCAGCCTTACTGGGGTCCGCCTCACGTTGGAGGCGCGCCTCGAGGGCTTCCAGCTGGACCTGGGCCTTGTCGATGGCATCATCGAGCCGCCGTCGCTCGCGGTGCCGATCGCTCGCCTCCTCCTCGACGCTGATGTCCTCGTGCCGGATCTGCACGACCGTGCCGACGCCGAGACCGGGAGAAGCAGCGACACCGAGCAGCAGGTCCGGGTCATCCGACTGCGCTCTCGGTGCCGGAGCCGCCTCGGCGCGGACCGTGCTGCTGGCGGGTGCGGCCGCCGGGGCACCGCCCTCCTCACCGAGTCCCTCGACCACCGCGGCGGTCAGGGTCCCGACCGCTCCCGCGGCTCCCGGACCCTGTGCGATCAGGTGGACCTTCTCGCCGGGACCGACCTCCAGACCCATGATGGCGACGACACTCTTCGCGTTCACCCGGGTGTCCCCGCGCTGCAGATACACCCGCCCGTCGAAGCGTTTGGCCAGGTTCGCCAGCACGGCGGCCGGTCGTGCGTGCAGACCGGTCGGGTTGGTGACCACGATCGCCTCGGAGGTGACCTGCTTGCCGGCAGCGGCATCCCCTTCGTCGCGACCGTCGTCGGCGACGAGCTCCAGTTCGGCGACGGCGTCCTTGCCGGCCGAGACCAGGCCGGAGAGCGGGGTGAAAGTCAGGAGGCGCTCCGAGTTGGTGATGACCATCTGGGTCAGCAGGCTCTTGGCGTGCGTGGCGACGTGATCGAGGTCGAAGGCGATCAGCTCCGTCCCGGCGGTGACCTGCTCGCCGACCGACACCTTCGGATCGAACCCCTCGCCCTTCAGCGCGACGGTGTCCAGACCGATGTGCAGCAGCACCTCGAGGCCCTCGATCGTCTTCAAGGTGACGGCGTGACCGGCGGCATGGACCTGGATGACCTCACCATCACACGGAGCCAACAGGCGATCGCTCAACGGGTCGATCGAGAGCCCTTCCCCCACCATCTTCTGCGCGAAAACGGGATCGGGCACGTGCTCGATGGGCACCAGTTGACCGCTCAACGGTGCCAGCAGCACCATCGCGGAGGCAACCTGTGTTCCGGAGGTCCCGGCGGCGCGAGCAGATGCGACGGACTTCGTCATGGCAGACTCCCGATCTCCCGACACGCCCTACGCACCGTTGCGCCGTAGCCATTGGAGTTAAGCAGCCCGCTTCACTGACAACAACGCACTCTGGTGAGCCCCGTCGAACGCGAGCGCAGCGTCGCGAACCTGGCGAAGTGCCAACCGATCTCAGGCAGCTCAGGGTTCCAGTAAGCCGACTTCAGCACGACGTCGACCAGGCGACCGTCGTCGCGTCGGTGGACCGCGACCCAGCCGGAGTGCGCGATTCCATTGAAGCGGCGATCGACGAACCTCCGGAGGAAGTGTCGGGTCGCCTCGAGGTCCTCGCTTGCTCCCCAGACGATCACGAGCGGATCGCCCCACACGTCATGGAACGCATGGAGTTCAGTCATGGCGAGGCGACTCACCTCAAGCCGTTTGGTAACGAAGCCCACGGGATCCTCGTCGCTATCCAGCATCCCAAGGCGCCCTCCATCAGCCCCCAGCGTGACCACTATGGGCGTCAACGGTCGGAGCGCGGAGGAGGAGGTGGCCGCCCACAATCACGGT
>PWTE01000192.1 GCA_003563915.1 Nitriliruptoraceae bacterium | reverse complement strand
CCGGCTACTCGCCCCACCTCAACCCCGACGAATGGGTCTCCAACAACGTCAAGGCCGCACGCATCGGCCGCGCCGGGATCACCAGCCAAGACGACCTGCGCGCCAAGGTCATCTCCGCACTGCGGCGTCTACAGAAGCTGCCCCACATCGTCCGCGGGTTCTTCAGAGACCCCAACCTGGCCTACATCACCGCCGGATAGTCCACCTACTTTTGTACTCCTTAGTAAATGGAAAGCCCAGTGCTGCGTTAGATCCGCTTAGCTCCTCCACCCACTACATGTTGGGGCCGGTGCCACGGTGATGATGTCGGTGTCGGGGGTGAGGGGCGCGGGAGCCGTTTGTCCTGACGAGGCAGGGGAGCCGCTGGCGGGGGTCGCTGGCTCATGAGCTCTGGACGGCTCGGGGAGCGCCGAGCGGCGTCGCATCGGGTCGCAATCGAGCAGCCGCCGCACACAGATGACGATCTCCACCTTGCCCCCGACCATTCCTGGACGATCGGGCTTCCCTCATCACGCACCAGGCCCATCGCCCGACGCTTGAACTCCTTCGGTCGAGGAGCGGGCATTGCGGTTCTCCTCCCGGCCGACGCTCACCATGCCCCGACACAGCTCGGGTATGCGGAAAACCGGGCCGAGTCCAGATCTCAGAACCATCCGGCGCGGCTACGAGCGGCCGGCGGAGGTGAGCCGACGGCAGCGATCGGTCCAAGGACCGATCAGCCCGCCGAGCTACGGACCCCGCGGGCTGCCCGGTCGAGGGTCATCTGGGCCTGTTCGACGACCGGGCGGTCGAGCATGCGCCCGTCCGCGGCGATAGTCCCGTCCCGCGACGTACGCGCTGCCAGGACGATCCGCTCGGCGGACGCGACCTGCTCTTCCGTCGGCATGAACGCATCACGGACGGGAGCGACGTGGCGGGGATGGATCACCATCTTGCCGGCGAACCCCTGGTCCGCCGCAGCACGCGCCTCGGTCACGAGCCCATCCACATCTTCGATGTCGATCCAGACCGTGTCGTAGGCGGGCAGGCCTGCGGCGGCAGCCGCGTATCGGACCGAGTTCCGAGCATGCGATGCGAAGGGCAGCAGCTGCCCGTCAGCGTCACGTGTAGCCACGGCAGCGAAGTCGAGGGCCAGATCCTGGCCGCCCCAGGTGATGGCGATGCAGTTGCGTGCGGCCGCGATCTGGCCCGAGGCCTGGATCGCGGCGGCGGTCTCGCACAGCGCCACCGCATCGAAGCCATCGAGCCGCTCGAGCTGCTCGGCCCCGATGACCTTCGGCACCATGACGGTTCGGAGACCCGTGCCGCGCAGCGCGGCGACATCCTCTTCGCCGTCATGCGTGTCCGTCGCGTTGATGCGGACGATCACCCGTGCGGGGTCCAGGGTCTGCGCCGCTGCCAGGAGCGCAGCCCGAGCCGTGTCCTTGTCCTCTGCAGCCACGGCGTCCTCGAGGTCGATGATGACGACCTCGGAGCTGTCGAGCGCCCGCACGTACCGGTCAGGGCGGTCCCCCGGGCAGAACAACCAGACGGCTGCATCGCGGAGCCTGCTCACGGGCGTCTTCCGGTGTCGACCTGCTCAGCCCGCATGTGCTTGAGCACCGTGTCCCGTCCCGTCTCCACGTGGTTTTCCATCAGCTTCGCTGCCCGATCCGGGTCACCTTCTAGAACGGCGGCTTCGATCTCTCGGTGCTGCTCCATCGAACGGTCAATCCGGCCGGGGACGACCCAGACCGCCTCCCACGGGAACCGGTTCCAGGCGGCGGCACACAGCGTGGTGAGGTACGGAGATCCGGAAGCTCGGTGGACCTCGAAGTGCCACTGTCCATGCAACCGGCGCACGTTGTCCTGCTCGCCCCCGACGATGGATGCTTCCATCGCCTCCCGGGCCTCGCGGAGCTGCTGACGTTGCGTGTCGGTGATGTTGGCCGCCGCTAGCCGCGCTGCTTCCCTCTCGAGGATCATCCGCACGAGGTACAGGTCCTGTGCTTCCTCGATCGACAGGTCGGCGAGCTCCGTGACGGTGACCCCCTTGTGGGGCTCGCTCCGCAACAGCCCCTCTGCCTCTAGCTGACGGACCGCTTCACGGATCGGGGTCTGGCTCATGCCGAGACGCTCGGCGAGGTGCCGGTAGGTGAAGCTACGTCGCGGGGTGAGCTCGCCATCGAGCACCAGGGCACGGATGGAGTCGACCGCCACATCGGTCTTCGTCTGGAAGCGGCGCCCCCGATCAGTCTCCATGGCGACTCCCACTCCTGCCTGCTGTGATCACGCGGGCCTCCGCCTCGCCGGCTGCCGGTTGGGAGCGGTGGGCGATGGCCGCGACGATCATGGCGACCAGCGTGACGATAGCGCCGAACCCCCATGCCGAGGCGAAGCCGCGCGATTCCAGCAGCCAACCGAACACCATCGGCCCTGCCGCAGCTCCCGAGAAGCCAGCAGCGAGGATGCGTCCGGACACGAACCCGACGCTTCCAGCCGGAACCTGCCGGGCGACCAACGAGAGAGTGACGACCGGCCACGCCAACGCGCTTGCTCCCGTGATCACCGCGCTGGCCCAGACCGCCCAGGCACCGAGCGACCCGGCCGACGCGGCCAGTACCAACCCCGTGGCTGCGATCAGCGACAGCAGGATCGGCGGCGCGGTTGGGCGGACCGCCCGGCCCGCGACTCGGCCCCAGAGGATCTTGCCGGCGATCGCCACGGCCCCGATCACCGCGACGAGCCGGCCCGCCACGGCACCGCTCATCCCGTGCGCGCCGGCTGCAAAGACCGGGAGGTAGGCAACCGCCGAGACGGTCCATGAACTCATCAGCAGTGCGTAGACCATCAACCAGGAAGGTGCTCGGTGGGTGGCAGCGGGGCGGGTGATCACCCCGTCGGACGCGCTGCCACGGACCAGTACGGCGCCGAGGGTGATCACAGCCAGTGCTGCGGTCGCGATGCTCCAACGCCATCCGGCAACGGTGGCGACCAGCGGCAGGATCGCCCCCGCCGACAGAGCACCCAATTGCTGCCCGGACTGGGCGAGACCGATCACGGCACCGCGCCGTGCGCTGGGGATCCGCTCGGAGACGAGCGAGGTAGCTGCGGGCATCGGAACAGCAAGCACCAGTCCCGCAGCGGCGGTGGCCACCGTCAGCGCGAGGATAGTGGGGGCGAGCGCGATCGCCCCGAGTGCCACCCCACAGACCGCGAACGACAGCAGCAGGATCCGCGCCGCGCCCAACCGAGCGATCAGCTCACCCATCAGCAGGCAGGTGAGCGCACCGACGAGGAACAGCAAGCCCACCAACCTGCCCGGCAACGCCGCCGACGCGTCGAGGTCAGCGACGAGGAACGGCCCCAGCGCGCTAATCGCGAACCAGGGCAGGAAGCCAACACCGGTCCCGGCGAGCAAGAGGATGCCCAACCGACGGTTCGAACCCTCAGCTGTGGTCATCATCTCAGTCCGCCCGATCGACGGTCAGCCGGTCCTCACGTTCCCTCACAGTTCGAGCGCCCGGACCTCTGGGGTGGCGGCCGCGTCTGCCACGAAGCCAGCCACCTCGGTGCCGGCGACCGCGCAGATCTCGTCGTTGTCGGAGGTGCTGCCGCTGATGCCGATGGCGCCGAGGACCTCGCCCTTTCGGTGGATCAGGACCCCGCCGGGGACCGGCAACATGCGCCCACCACTCACGGGCCCGAGCGCCGTGAAGAACGCCGGCATCAGTTCGTTGCGGCGCGCGAGCTCGCTGGTCGGCAGTCCCATGCCCAACGCACCCCACGCCTTCGCGAAGGCGATGTCGGGCCGGAGCAGGGCCGCACCGTCCTCGCGCTCGAGCAGCCGGAGATGACCACCGCGGTCGAGGACGGCGATGGTCAAGGGCTCGAGACCGAGCTCGCTGCCCTTGTCGCGTGCAGCTGCGGCGATTCGCTGGGCTTCGGCCAGCTTCAGAACCGTCATCCTTCTCCCTCCGCTCGACCTGTGGGTTCGATGTTGGCCATCCCCGCGAGGACGGCGTAGACGGATGCAGTGTCCGAGGTGCTCCACCCATGCGCCAGCGCTGCGGCGTAGATCGGCGCACTGCTCGACAGCAGCGGCGTCGGGCTGCCGAGCTCCTGCGCGTAGGCCGAGATGATGGCGACATCCTTCATGAACACGCCGACGTTCATCCCCGGCTCATCGTAGGTGCCGTTCGCCATCATGGGGCCGCGGACCTGCAGCATCCGCGAGGATCCCGCCCCGTCGCCCAGGACCTTCACCGCCGAGTCGAGGTCCAGTCCAGCCTTCTGCGCGAGCACGAGAGCCTCCGCCGTGGCCACGTTGTGGACCGCGACCAGGAGGTTCGCGATCAGCTTCATCTTCGTGGCAGTGCCGTAGTCCCCGAGCTCGTAGGAGGCCCGTGTGAACCCCTCGATGACGGAGCGCACGCGCGGGATGACACCGTCGTCCGCGCTGACGTAGGCGATCACGTCGCCCTGCCGGGCCTGCATCGCGGTGCCGCTCAGGGGACAATCGACGATCTGGCCACCCGCGGCGACCACACGATCGTGCGCGGAGGACTTCGCCTCCAGCGACAGCGTGCTGGTCTCGATCAGCACCGCCCCGGCGATGTGGGGACCGACCTCGTCGAGCACGTCGTCGAGCGCTGCGTCGGAAGGCAGGCTCGTGATGACCACGCCGCTCGCCTTCGCGACCGCTTCCGCCGAGCCGGCAGCCCGACCTCCGACACTCTCCAGCTCTTCGATGGCTTCGGCACGGAGGTCGAAACCGACCACCTCGAAGCCGTTGCGCACGAGGAGCATCGCGATGGACGAGCCGATGTTCCCCAGCCCGATGACGCCGATCGCATCGTTCACGTGGAGACTCCTTGTCCGGACGTTCTGTGCAGGGGTCCGTTGGCTCCGACCACACCTTGCGCCGCGAGCTGATCGATGCGCTCGTCGGAGTAGCCCAGGGAGCTCAGGACCTCGCGTGTGTGCTCGCCGAGCCGTGGCACCGCGGGCCGGTCCCGATGTGCATCCAGGTCGGACAGCGGTGAGGCCAGCGACTCCATCTGGGACTCGCCGCTCAGCTCGGGGAGCTCCACCTCGCGCCAACGCTCGCGCACCTGCAACTGCGGATGGGCCACCACGTCATCCAGTCCGTTGAGCCGGCCCCATGGGATGCCGGCCCGATCGAGACGTTCACCGAGCAGGTCGAACGTGAGGGTGCCCAGCCGCTTCTCGATCCGGCTGAGTACCTCCTCACGGTGGTCGAGCCGTCGCTCGTTGGTCGCGAACCGCGGATCGTCCAGGAGGTCCGGGGCGTCGATCACGTCCTGGCAGAACCGCTGCCACTGACGGTCGTTCTGGACCGCAACGTTGATCGTGCGCCCATCAGCCGTGGCGAAGGCGCCGTACGGCACGATCGAAGCGTGGTGCGTGCCTTGGGGTGCGGGAGCACCGCCCCCATACCTCTCCGCGAGGAGCAGAGGCATCATCCATTCCGCCACCACGTCGAACAGCGACACACTCACCCGGCGACCACGACCGTCCTGGTCACGTTCACGGAGCGCGGCGAGGATGCCCGCAAGCGCGTAGGTGCCGGCGCCGAGGTCGGCGAGGGAGACGCCGGGTTTCGCGGGACGCTCAGGCGTACCAGTGTTGGCGGTGACGCCCGCTTCTCCCTGGACCAGCAGGTCGTAGGCCTTGCGATGCTCGTAGGGGCCACCACGCCCGTAGCCATCCACCAGGCAGTGGATGAGCCGCGGGTTGACCTCCTCGAGCTCCTGCGGGTCCACGATCCGCTCGATCGAACCCGGGGCGAGGTTGGAGACCAGCACGTCCGCGTCGCCGAGCAGCCTGCGGAGCACCTCCCGCCCATCCTCGTCTGCGAGGTCGAGCGCCACACTGCGCTTGCCGTGGTTCAGCCAGACGAAGTGCGTGGAGTGTCCGTGGACCGCGGTGTCGTAGTGGCGCGCGAAGTCGCCCGAGCCGACACGCTCGATCTTCACGACGTCCGCGCCCATCTCGGCGAGATGCCGCGTGCAGAGGGGCACAGCAACGGCTTGCTCGACCGCGATCACCTTCAGTCCGGCGAGCGGACCTCGTTGGAGGGCGGGGGGCGACACGCTCATCATGCGCCGAAGATGAAGTTGGACCCGACGGCTGGCTGGACGTAGTTGTCCTCCATCCCGGTGCTGAAGGCCGTGTGTGCACGCAGCCCCGAGCAATGCATCGGCACGACCGTCTGGACCTCGAGGTCACGGAGCGCCTCGAGGGTCTTGTCGACATTCTCGACCGGGGTCGTCGGGAAGCCGAGGTGGAAGCCACCCATCACGGCGCGGATGCGCTGGTTACCCGTCAGCTCCTGTGCCCGGTGGATGGTGTTGACCACCCCGGCGTGAGCGCATCCGGTCAGGACCACGAGCCCCTCGTCGCCGAGATCGATCACGAGCCCCTGCTCATCCCAGACCTCATCGGTGCGAAGTTGCCCGTCCGAGGCAACCTGGTAGAGGCCAGGCTTGCGCGTGTCCTCCGACACGACCGGCCCCTCGAAGGAGGTGTTGCGCGGGATCTCCCCCGTGGTCAGCACACCACTGGCGAGCTCCAGCGGGTCCTTCGTCATGACCAGACGGCCGGGACCACCATCCAGGCGGTCGGCCTGGAAGCCCTCGTTGTAGAACGGCGCGACCCGGCCGTCACCCATCACGGCGTACCGGGGGAGGAACGCGTCCGGGTGGCTGGCGATGGGGACAGCGCGAGGGAACTCCTCGAGCACGGGCAGGATCCCGCCGTAGTGGTCCGGGTGGCCGTGGGAGATCACGATGTGGTCGATCGAGTCCAGATCCTGGTGCAGCGCCTCGAGGTTGTGCAGCATGACCCTGCCGGTCATCCCGACGTCGAACATCACCCGCATCTGATGCCGGCCACGACGGGCGGTCACCAGGAGGCTAATCCCGTTCTCGGCTTGGACCGGGATCTCCTTGGGATCGAAGTGATGGATGAGGCCAGTGCGCGACACGCAGTGTCCACCGTCTCCCTCGAGGTCGGGGAGGAGCATGTCGATCTGGTTCTCGACCAGGATCAGGATCTCAACGTCATCAGCGCGCCACAAGGGCCACTCCTTGGTTCGGTCGGTGCAGGTGGTCGGAAGGTGGGTCCGGTGACCAGGCGTCTCGGGTCATAACAGACCCGGGAGCCAGGTCGACAGCACAGGGAAGGCGATCAGGATCGCCAGGAACAGGGCCATGATGATCAGGAACGGCAGCGAGCCGATGAAGATGTCGTCCACAGCGGCACGGTTGCCGAGCACCGCGCTCATGGCGAAGGGGACCATCCCGAAGGGTGGCGTCAGCAGCCCGATCTCGACCGCGACGATGAGCACGATCCCGAACCAGATGGGGTCGACGCCGAGCAGCTGGATCGAGGGGTACATCAGCGGGACGGCCAAGAGGATGATCGAGCTCGAGTCGAGCACTGCGCCCATCACGACGAGGATCAGGACGAACAAGACGATGATGACGAAGTCCGAGACCTCGAGTCCGTTGATGAATCGTCCCACTCGTGCGACCAGGCCGCTCGATGCCAGCATCCGCGAGTAGGCCTGCGCAGCGATCAGGAGGAACAGGATCGCCCCGGTGCTGATCGCCGTCTGCTTGAAGGAGTTGAAGAACCTCCGCCAGTCCATGCCCATGAAGGGTGCGATCGCGAGTGCACCGATCGCCCCGACCGCACTGGCTTCGGTCGGCGAGAAGATCCCGCCCCAGATCCCGCCGATCACGAGGAGCACGAGAGCCGCGATCGGGATCGATCCCACGACCGCGGCCCCGAAGGTGAGTTCCTTGCGCTCACCGCCAACAGGCAGGTGGACATCGGCCTCCCGCAGTTCGTCGACGCCGCCGTCGAGGGCCTCGCCCTCGGAGGCCTCGGAGGCGACGGTGGTGTCTGCGCCTGTCGACGTCGACGTGGCAGCGACCGCCACGGGTCGCGGCGCGGCGACGGCGGAGGGCGTGACCCCGACGGTCGCGGGCCGGAGGTAGCCGATGACCATGATCCCGATGGAGTACATGAGCGCGAGCAGGACACCCGGGACGATCCCGGCGATGAACATCGCGCCGATCGAGACCTGGGTGAGGATCCCGTACAGGATCATCAGCAGGCTCGGCGGGATCAGCATCCCGAGCACCGAACTCCCAGCGACGCTCCCAAGGGCCAGCCGCTTCGAGTAGCCGTACCGCTCCATCTGGGGGAAGGCGATGGTGCTGAACACCGCAGCGGAGGCGACGCTGACACCGGTCACCGCCGCGAAGATCGCGTTGGCGTAGACGGTCGCGATGGCCAAGCCGCCACGGAGCTTCTTGAACAGGAAGTTGACCGCGCTGAACAGCGATTCCGCGGCCCGGCAGTTCGTCATGAAGGCGCCCATGAGGATGAACAGGGGCACCACCGCGAAGACGTAGTCGCGCACACCCGAGTAGGCCGTCGCGACCAGCAGGTTTAGAGCGATGTCGACGCTTCCGGTGATGAAGATCATCCCCACCAGCGACGTGACGATCAGCGCGAAGCCGATGTGGACGCCGCTGATGACGAAGACGAACAACGCTCCCACCGACAGGACCGCGATGGCGACGTCACTCATCGTTGTTCCTCCGAGCCACGGCGAGCGACGCCAACGTGCACTCCACGGCCATGACGATCGAACTGACGAAGATGATGGTGCGGGTCGGGAAGGTCGGCACGCGCAGCGCCCCCTCCCCTTCGTAGGAACCAGCGACGAAGGCGGTCATCATCGCGTCGAATGAGGACACGGCCAGGACGGCAAAGGTCACCGCCCCGATCGCGTAGGTGAACGCCTCGAGCGTCCGTCTCGGCCCATCCGGCAGTCGAGCGACGACGATGGTCGACCGGATGTGCCCTCGCTGGCGCATCGCGTACGGGATGGTCAGGAACGTGGCCGACGCCACGGTCATCGCTGCGAGCTCCACGGTCCCACGGATGGGGGTGCCGATCTGGCGACCGACGATGTCGACGATGATCAGCACGGCCAGCAGTCCGAGCAGCCCGGCGCCCAGGAACGCCAGGGAGGTGCTGATCCTGCCGACGAACCGATCGAGCTGATCGATCACGGGTATTCACCTCCTGCCGAGGTCGTGTCGGATCGCGACGAGCCCGAGGACGGTGGGGCCTGGCTGCTCAGCCAGGCCCCACCGTCTCATCGGGCTCAGTCGTCGATCGTCCACTCCCGTGGGAACTCGTAGCCGAGCTCCTTCTGAGCCTCGATGTAGATGCGGAACGCCTCGGTCCCGGGCAACCCCATCTCGTTGGCCTCCTGCGCCGCCTCGTTGGGCAGGTTCGGCAGGAGGTTGGCCCACTCAGCACGCTCCTCGTCGGAGAGGGAACGGATCGTCGCACCGTCGGCACGCATGGTCTCGTAGGCCTCTTCGCCCTCGCGCACCACCTCGTGCGCGACCGTTGCTTCGTACTCCTCGCTGAGCTCGAGGATGATCTCCTGGACGTCGCTCGGGAGCGAGTTCCACACGTCCAGGTTGATCGTGATCGCACCCTGCGGGCTCGCGCCGAAACCGACCTCGGTGTAGTACTGCGCAACCTCGTGGAGCAAGAAGCCTGCGGTCGCCTCGGGGAACATGACCGCGCCGTCCACGACACCGGTCTGCAGGCTCGTGTACCACTCGTTCAGGTTGCCCTGCACCGGGTTGACCCCGACGTTGGTGATCCAAGGCAGGTTCGGACCGGCTGCCGTGAGCGTGTGCCCGGCGAGGTCGTCGATCGAGTCCCACTCGAAGGTCGTCACCAGATGGTACGAGCCCGTGGTCCACAGGCTCAGGACCTTCTGGTTGTGCTCCTCGGCGAGCATGTCCGCCATGTAGGGCACCTCGTCAAACACCTGACGCATGGCCTGGATCGCCACGACCGGGTCGGGCGAGCTGAACGGCGTCTTCATCTCGAGGTTGTGCAGGAAGAGCGTTGACGGCTCGAACGGGTAGATAATCGCGCCGATATCGAGCAGCCCGGACGACGTGGCCCCCAGCACCTCGGCCAGGGGTGCGATCGAGCCACCGTACGCCTCGGTGATCTCCAGCGTGTGCGGCGTCTCCTCGTTCACCCGACGCGTCAGCTCGGGAACGAACCAGCTCTCGAGGTAGTTGGTATACGTGATCGCGCCACCTGCGGGGTGGCCCGAACCGAGCGTCAACGAGATGTCCTCCCCCTCGACATCGTCGGCCGGCTGTGCCTCTCCGCCGGCATCCTCTGGGTCTGCGCCCGCCGCCGGCTCGCCGCCACCGTCACCACAGGCGACGGCAAGCAGCGCCGTGACAGCGATCAGCGCGACGGTCTTGCCTACACGCCTCGAACTTCTCACAGGTTTGTCTCCCTCTGATCCCCCGAGCTCACGGTCGCGAGCCCGGTCCTAGCGTTCGCCAGGAGGCATCCACATGACATATGCTATATTATCTATTCTGCACGATCTGTCAAAGCTGCTGTGGTGGGAGCTCGCTGCAGCCAGGGAGGGACACGACGATGCGCGGCGACCACCACCTCGTCGTCCGCTTGCGGGCCGTGGACGGGCGTGCTGACGAGCTGCGAGCTGAACTCGTCGAACTCGCCGAGGCGAGCCGCGCGACCCTCGGCTGCACGGGCTTCGTCGTCAGCAGGAGCGTCGAGTCCGAGTCGGAGTTCTGGTTGTTCGAGAGCTTCGACTCACCCGAGGCGTACGCGGCGCACGTCGCGGCGCCGCACGCGCAGCGGTTCCTCACGGTGACGCTGCCGGGTCTCGTCGCGGAGCGCCAGACGCTCACCGTGACACCCACTCGCGCCGCGCCGTGAGCAGGCCCGGTCGCGGAACGCACCACGGCGGGCATATCGCGCGACCTGAGAAGGACCAAGGACATCATCGACCGATGGGGATCCGCCTCATCAGTTGCCCGGAGGCTTCGCCCTTCGGGACGGACATGGAGGGATCATGGCAACCGGCTTGTTCGACCTCGAGGGCAAGATCGTCCTCGTGACCGGAGGAGGGCGAGGCTTGGGGTTCGGGATGGCGAAGGTTATCGCCGATGCCGGCGCCACCGTGGTGCTGGCTAACCGCAGTCAGGACCAACTCAAGGCCGCGACGACCGAGGTCCGCGAGCTCGGCGGTCGCGCGCACGCCATTGCGACGGACCTCACCCAGCCCGGCGCCGCGCATGGTCTCGTCGAGGACGTGGTCCGCGAGCACGGCCGCATCGACGGGCTCCTCCACGCGGCAGGCAATCAACACCGATCCCCCTTCCTCGACTTCCCCGGTGAGGCGTTCGACGACGTCGTGCGGTTGCACCTCCATACGGCCTTCGACCTGGCTCAGGCGACCGCGCAGCATCTCGTCTCCCAGGGCGAAGGTGGGAGCATCATCTTCATCGGCTCACTCACGTCGGAGGCGGCGGGGATCCGCAACATCACCGCCTACAGCGCCGCCAAGAGCGGGCTGCTGGGGCTCATGAGGACCCTCGCGAACGAACTCGCCCCCCACGGGATCCGCGTCAACACGATCGCGCCCGGGTTCTTCGCAACCGAGATGACGGCTGATGTGAGCAGCGACCCCTACCGCCAGGGCCTCTACGACCGCATCCCGGCCGGTCGTATGGGAACCCCGGAGGACCTCGGCGGAGCAGCAGCCTTCTTCCTCTCTGATGCGTCTGGCTACGTCACGGCGCAGTGCCTGACGGTCGACGGTGGATGGGCCGTGGCCTGAGCGCGGCTTCCCTGAACGCTCCTAAGCCTGACGAGGGTGCCCATGAACGAACCCGTCATCATCACCTGTGCCGTGACCGGCGGCATGACGGTGCCGTCCCAGAGCCCGTTCATCCCGGTGACGCCCGCAGAGATCATCGACGAGGCGGCCGCCGCCCACGAAGCGGGCGCCGCCATCATCCACCTGCACGTGCGCGACCCTCGGACCGGCGCCCCCTCGGCGGATCCGGCGCTCTTCGAGGAGGTGCTGACCGGGATCGCTGAGCGTTGCGACGCGATCCTCCAGCCGACGACCGGTGGCGGCATCGGGATGACGATCGAGCAGCGTGCTGACGTCCTGTCGCGCTTCCGTCCCGAGATGGCGACCTTCAACGCAGGCAGCATCAACTTCGGGCTGTTCGGCATCCTCGACCGCCAGCTCGACCTCGCGGACTGGGAGCGCGACTACCTCGAGTCCTCCCGTGACTACGTCTTCCGCAACTCGTTCGCGAACCTCGAGTTCATGTGCGAGCAGGTACGCGCGGCACAGACCAAGCCCGAGATCGAGATCTACGACGTCGGTCAGATCAACAACGTGGCACATCTGCTCGACGCTGGCCTGCTGACGCCGCCGCTCCACCTGCAGTTCGTGCTCGGGGTGCTCGGCGGTAACACGGCGGATCTCGACCAACTGCTCCACATGCTTCGGACGGCCGAACGACGCCTCGGCCAAGGCGGTTTCACCTGGTCTGCCGCCGGTGTCGGCTACCGCGGCGAGTTCGGCCTGGCCACCGCCTCGCTCCTCCTGGGAGGGCACGTGCGTGTCGGTCTGGAGGACAACCTCCGTCGCACACCGACCGAGATGGCAGGGTCCAACGCGGAGCTGGTGGCGAAGGCGGTGCAGCTAGCGCGGCTACTCGACCGGCCACCGATCGGACCCGCCGAAGCACGCTCGATCCTGGGCCTCAAGGGGTCCTCCGCGACCGCGATTGGGGCCGGGTCGGCGACGTGAGGCCGATTCGGGGCACCTGACGCGAGGGGGGTGACGCTGCCTCCGAACGATGCCGAGCTGGCCGATCTGACGGCGAATCATCTCCGGTTCGATGGCGCGGTGCAGCCGCGCTTCGGACTCGAAGGGCTCCTCCCTCACCACGACGGCTGCCTCGCCGGAGATCCGCAGGATCCGTCGCCCCCTCACCCAAGGACCCCCGGTCACCTCGCGCCTGCGAAGCCGCCGCGGCGCGGTCACTGAGCCCCAGCTGCAGGTAGCGGGCGTCGAACTGATCGATCCACTCACGATCCTCCTCGGTCTCGATGAGGGGCCGCCACCGGTCGACGACCTCCCGAAGATCGGGGGTCTGGATCGAGTTGGAATCCTGCAGCAGCTCGCGGTATCCGGCAACGGCCTCGACCCCACCGATGTCGAGGGGATGGTGCACGACGCTGGTCCGCGCGTTCGGGCAAGCCCAACGGTGGGGGATGCTGTCGCGTAACCCGGCTGCACTCGTCGATCCGCCACACGTACCGGAGACCGAGATCCTTCCCCTCTCCCTCAACGAAGCTCGGTCCCTGCTCGATGCCGTCGCCGGTCACCGCCTCGAGTTGCTCTACACCGTGGCCATCTCGCATGGCATCCGCATGTCGGAGGCGATCGGTGCCCGGTGGTCCTACGTCGACCTCGCGGCCGGCACGTTCGAGGTATGGCCAACGCTGACGCGCACCATGGAGGGCGACGTCGTCGAGGGCGGGAGGAGGAACCGCCGGCGCCGTCGGTTCGTGCTCACGGCCACCGCTGTGGAGCAATTGCGGCTGCACGAGCGCCGGATCATCAAGGAGCGCCTGGCGCTGGGCGAAGCGTGGACGGTGTCAGGCCTGGTGTTGCCTTCGCAGGTCGGCACGCCGCTTGGCCATCGGGCACTGCTGCGCGACCTGCACGGCGCCTGCACCCGTGCCGGGATCCGGCGGATGTCGTTCCACACGCTGCGCCACTCGGCGGCGACGCTGCAGTCCAGTCTCGCCCCGGGGTGTCGAGTCACGGGTGGTGATGGAGATCCTCGGGCATCATCGCCGGCGATGCTGCACCGCTACCAGCACGTGGTCGACGAACTCGAGCACGATGCGGCGACAGGGAGGGACACCGCCCTGCGACGACGAACGCCGTCAAGAACGCCGTCAGGCGAGCTTGACAACGACCCGCCGGAGATGGATATGCGTTAGCTGCGGTAGCGTGCGAAGCATCCCGGGCGGGTAGCTCAGATGGCGAGAGCGCCTCGTTTACACCGAGGAGGCCGGGGGTTCGAGCCCCTCCCCGCCCACCAACAGCTCTCGACACCACCTGCCTGGTCCTGCCGACAAAACCTCGAGGGTGACGGGCGTCGGATGCTCCGGTGGCGCTGGTCGGCGGTCGCGGCAACGGCAGGACGAAGAACGCTCCACGAGAAGCACCGCCCACCTAGGCTGCGTCACCCATCGAGGGTTGGGGATCGGGATGGCGAGCACGACCACCTACCCGATCTGGGACGTCGAGGCACGGGGTGACTCGCACGCGATGTGGGCGCGCATGCGGGAGGCCGATCCGGTCCATGAGACGGTCGGCCCCCTGACGGGCAACCGGATCTGGCT
>PWTE01000105.1 GCA_003563915.1 Nitriliruptoraceae bacterium | reverse complement strand
GCTGGCCCCCAACCCCCCACCTTCACACCCGCCGCTGGCTGCTGCACCAACTCGCCCAACACACCAACGAACTCGTCGCCCTGCACAACGCCGCCCAACAGCTCACCCGACTGCTGCACCAGCCCCTAGCACCCGACCCTCAACTCGCCCAACAGCTCACCACCATCAGCCTGACCTTCACCGCCCCCAACCACAACCACGACAGCCAAGCCCTCCTCGACCGTGCCCCACCCCACCACCCCCACCTCACCCAACTGCTCACCACCAACCTCCAACGCCGTCACAACCTCCACCGACAGCTCCGACACCTGACCGACACCCCCATGCAATTCGCCGCCCACCACCCCCTGACCGTCCACCGCGACCACCTGCAACCCCTCCTCACCCAACTCAACAGCCGCATCCACCAGCTCGGCCAAACCATGGCCCACACCGACCAGCTGCTCACCGACAAACTCACCACCAACCATCCCCCCCCCCACCAGCCCACCCCATGACCCGACCCGAGCAGCACACCCTGACTATCAGCATCGACGACGCCGTCGACATCATCGAAGCCGGAGAACTCCTCGACTTCCTCGCCATCTGGCTCAAAAACGCCCCACCAGCCGTCACCACCCACCTCGACCACTATCTCTGTCCATCAACCACCCACCACATCCTCCGAAACATGACCGACCTCTCCACCAAACTCATCGGCCCACCCGACCCACCAACCCAACCCCCAAACCGGCCATCCGACTAGCCCACCACGCACAACACCTCGTAGCCAACCGACCACTCCAGGCGTCCACCCCGTAGTCCGACCGCGACACCCAAACCCGCTGTAGTCCCGACCCGCCAGCCACCTCCCCAGCAAGCCAGGCCCGCAAACCACCAAGAGGCCGGCGTAGAAGACACTACTCAGGACAGCCCGCACACATCACACAGAGTGACCAACCCATGCCCAACCAGTGCCACCGAACCCGTCGCACCCAACGCCAAATACCGTGGCGCCCTACAGCATGATGCGTGAAGGCAACGACGGCACGAACACCGCTGCCGATCACCTGTGGTTTGATGCTGCCCGCAGCCAGCTGCACGAACTGCCCCCCGACCTGCCCAGGCTGGTACGCGCAGACACGGCCTCGCGTTCCGCACTTCTCGGCGGGCTTTCAGCGCTCCATGTTGGCGGGTGCTGGCCGGGTCAAGTGGCGGTGTAGAGGCTGGTGGGGATGTCGAGTAGGTCGAGGATCTGGTGTTGGAGGTCGGTGAGTTCGGGTGCGAAGGTGCGGAGCACGGTGCCGTCGGGGGCGGTGAGGTGGTGGCGTGCGACGTGTTCGAAGATGTCGATGATGCGGGCGGTGGTGGTAGTAGTAGTAGGTCTGCCCGGCGGTCTTCTTGCCATGAATGCTCGACCTGCTTCAGGTCGTACACTATTGGGCGGACAGAATCAAACACCCTCGACCGGTAGGCGTCCAGGCCAGCCCAACAATCCGACCGACCTGACATCCCCCACCCCAACCGTCCCACAGCCGCTAGCCAGGAAACCCGGGCTGCGTCGCGGGGAGTCCTGGCCTCGAACAGGCACGTCACCGCCCTTCCGTGCCAGACTAATCAGCCTGAGGAGACAGGAAGTCCAGCAGTCTCTGGTGTCGCACGATCCATGTGTTGTCTTCGATGAACTTCCTTCGATGCTTCTCTTCCATTGGACCAGCATTCAGCGCTGCTTCAACAGCGTCAGCAAACGCCTCTCCCCCTGTTGATAGTCTGATTGTGGGGTCGATATCTATTGAACCCGCTAGATTCGTCGCTGCGGTAGGCCGTCCAGCTGCGAGGTACTCGAAGAGCTTCAGCGGATTCATGGCCTCAGTCAACGCCGTACGTCGATGCGGCAACAGGCACGCGTCCGCAGCGGCGACCAGGCCTACAATGGACGTCCGGTCACTCAACTGGACAATCCGAACTTGTTCGCGGCGGCCGAATTCCTGAAGCTTGTTCCCGGCCAAGAGCGGTCCGGCCAAGACGATCGAGCCGTTGGGAAAACGACACCTTACGGCCTCCAATGCTTCCACGTCCAGCCTCCCATCGAGCGAACCAACATATACGAAAAGGGGCCGTTGGAGTTCATCAACCCATGTCGGTGCGGCGGTGGGTACCAGCCATTCCGACTCGTCGATTCCATTAGGAAGGACTATGGACCTACCGGTCGGTTGAACACGTTGAAGAAGGTGTTCCGAAACTGCAACAACCGACGTCTCGCGTCGCCTCATCTGTTCGTAGGCGTCTTCAAGCGCGGACCGCCATCGACTGTAGGCTGGGTGCACTGCCCAATCATCTCGGGCATAATAGACAACCGGTCCGGCCCATTCCAATCTGCAATAGGCAGCGACGAACGGACTGAAGGTCACTAGCGGCGGCCGACGTATTCCGGTGGATTTCAGCCGGCGACGAATACTCCGTTCAACGTATAATTGGTTTCTTCTCAAGAGTGCCAGATCTGCAGGGATTCTCCGACGCAAAACAAAGGGTTGAAGAACCAGGGATTCACCGCCCTGCGGAGCGGGGATGCTCGGCTCTTTTTCACCCAGGACTATCTTCGCCGCACGCGTAACAGCACTTCGTTGTGGATTCGCAACAAGGAGGCAGTTCCCGTCGGCCTGCGCCAGAGATTGAATGAGTCGGCCCGGTGGTCGTGACAGGCTACCCCGCACCAGATCGCCCCAGGATTCCGGCCATAACGAAACGAGAAGACTATCGTATTCTAGCTGCTGATTGGCCACATTCCCACCTGAGATGTCTCGGCGTCTTCGATGTAGTCGATGAAGTTCTTCATCCTAGCTGCGGGCCGCAATCAGATGCGCGTCTTCTCTCCTACGGAATGCGTCGTCGTCGGACCCTGCTCTTGCGGACGGTGCCTGTACGACCAATGCCAACGCTGCGTCCACAACAGGACGCAAATCGGCCGCCGGCCTCGTCAGGTTGCTTCTCTGGGTGTCGGCCGACGAGGAAGATTCTGAATGGCACGTAGGTTACAGTCCATAGGGAGGCACCCAACACGCTCCTGGTAGCGTCACATCCTCGGTGTCACAGCGGCACGGACGCAGGCTCCCCAGCGTGATTTCGGCTCTTCGGGCATGGGTGTGGGTGTCACGCGGCTGTCTCCCAGGGCAGGGTGGGGTCTATGGGGCCGGCGGAGAGCATGACCAGGGCGAGGGCTGCCTTGGCGGAGTGGAACCCGAATGCGCGTCGCATGATCAGGCGCACCCGCTGGTTGAGGTCCTCGAGTCGGGCCTGCGACCACGATCCCTGCACCATGGACCATCGCAGCGAACAGGTGCACCGCCCGACCATCCTTGCGCAGCGCGCCACGCATCGACTTGCCATCCTGTGCGAGCACGAGCTGATCGTGGTCGACATTTCCTGCTCGGACCTGACCCACGGTCGTCGGCAAAGTCAGAGGGGGCGTTGTCGCGGTTGGGGGCGTGCCGGGGGTCGTGGGTAGCTGAGGTGCCCGTCGGGGTGTCATGTCGGAGTCCGCCGCATCGATGTGGTCGGCACGTATGGGTGCCTAGCGCCTGGTTGGCAGGTTTCGGGTAGGCAGAGCCGAATCCAGGACTCTCGGCACCGTAGGTGTCAGCCCGTAGCCCGAAATCCCTGAATGCACGGGCAGAACAACCGGTTCGGGCACATTCTTCACATCGACCAGGCTTGCATCCCGCACCACGGCCTTCTGCAAAGTCGGCGGGGGTTGTTGTCGGGGTTGGCGCCGGGTGGGGTCGCGTGAGGCCGCGTGGGGTGGTGTGATGCCCGGCGGGATGTGGTGGGGGGCGTGCCGGCAGACGGTCGGTGTGCGCGTAGGAGTATGATCTGCCCCGCGGCCGGTTGTGGGGCATGGCAGAGCCTGATCCTGGACGAGGTGCT
>PWTE01000360.1 GCA_003563915.1 Nitriliruptoraceae bacterium | reverse complement strand
GGGTCGATGATCCCGTCGTCCCAGAGCCGTGCCGTCGCGTGGTAGGGCGAGCCCTGTTCCTCGTAGGTCGCCCGGATCGGGTCCTTGAAGGCGTCCTCGTCCTCGGCCGACCACTCCTCGCCGGCGGCTTCCAACCCATCGCGCTTCACGGTCGCCAGCACCGACGCGGCCTGCTCGCCGCCCATCACGCTGATCCGTGCGTTCGGCCACATCCACAGGAACCGTGGCGAGTAGGCCCGCCCGCACATCGCGTAGTTGCCGGCCCCGAACGACCCGCCGATCACCACGGTCAGCTTCGGCACGGTCGAGCACGCCACGGCGGTCACCATCTTCGCGCCGTCCTTGGCGATCCCACCGGCCTCGTACTCCCGGCCGACCATGAACCCCGAGATGTTCTGCAGGAACGTGAGCGGGATGCCGCGCTGGTTGCACAGCTCGATGAAGTGCGCGCCTTTCTGCGCCGACTCGGAGAACAGGATCCCGTTGTTCGCCACGACCCCGACCGGGATGCCGTGGATGCGCGCGAACCCGCACACCAACGTGTCGCCGAACAGGGCCTTGAACTCGTGGAAGCGCGAGCCGTCCACGATCCGGGCGATCACCTCGCGGACGTCGTAGGGCTGGCGGACGTCGGTCGGCACGATCCCGTACAGATCCTCCGGGTCGTAGCGCGGAGGTTCGGGCTCGGCGAACGACAGTCCATCGCGTGCTACCTCGACGTTGCTGGGGGTGGCGGATCCGTCGATGCGGCTGCCACCACCGGCCCGGCCGAGGTTCGCGACCGCATCGCGCGCTAGGGCGAGAGCGTGACGGTCGTCGACGGCGAGGTGGTCGACCACCCCCGACTCGCGTGCGTGCAGATCTCCTCCGCCGAGTTCCTCGGCGGAGACCTCCTCGCCGGTGGCCGCCTTCACCAGCGGGGGACCGCCGAGGAAGATCGTGCCCTGGTCCTTCACGATGATCGATTCGTCCGACATCGCGGGGACGTAGGCGCCGCCAGCGGTGCACGAGCCCATCACGACCGCGATCTGCGGGATACCCGCCCCCGACAGCGTGGCCTGGTTGTAGAAGATGCGGCCGAAGTGCTCGCGGTCGGGGAACACCTCCTCCTGCAACGGCAGGAACGCGCCACCCGAGTCCACCAGGTAGATGCACGGCAGGTGGTTGTCGCGGGCGACCTCCTGTGCGCGCAGGTGCTTCTTCACCGTCACCGGGTAGTAGGTGCCGCCCTTGACGGTCGCGTCGTTCGCGACGATCACGCAGTCGGTGCCGCTCACCCGGCCGATGCCGGTGATGATGCCGGCGCCGGGCGCGTCGCCGTCGTACATGCCGAACGCGGCCAGCGGCGACAGTTCGAGGAACGCGGTCCCCGGATCGAGCAGGGCTTCGACGCGGTCGCGGGGCAGAAGCTTCCCGCGGCCGACGTGGCGCTCGCGGGAACGCTCTGACCCGCCGCGGGCGGCGACGGCCAAGCGCTCACGCAACTCCTGCGCGAGTCCGTGGTGGTGCTCCGCGTTGGCACGGAAACGTTCCGAGGCCGGGTCGACGGTGCTGGGCAGGGGCTCCATGGCGCGCACCCTAACGCGATGCGCTCGCGGACCATCGACCCGCCAGGACCGGTGGATCGCTCGCGAGGGGAACGGAGAGCAGCAGACGCAGTGGAGAGTCGGGGGCGCGAACATGCGTCCAGGGCTCTCCGCTGAGGGAGTGGCGCGCGCGTCGGACCGCACCGCGTGGGTCCGGCCGCTGACGCGGGGTGCGGACTCAGGCGGGGTGCGGGCTCAGCCGGTGAGACGGTCCTTGACCAGCGCGGACACGCGCGAGCCGTCGGCCCGACCCGCGACCTTGGCCATCGCGGTCTTCATGACCTGGCCCATCTCCTTCGGCGAGGTCGCGCCGACCTCGGCGATCGCCTCGTCGACCAGCGCGCCGAGCTCGTCGTCGGACAGTTGCTCGGGCAGGTAAGCCTCGTAGACCTCGGCCTCGGCGGTCTCGGCGGCGGCCGACTCGTCGCGGCCCGCGTCCTCGTAGGCCTTGGCGGCCTCGTGGCGCCGTTTGACCTCTGACGCGAGGACCTTCTCGACCACCTCGTCATCGAGGCGGCCCTGTGGGCTCAGACCGTCAGCGGTCGCGCGGTTCTTGAGCGCAGCGATCAGCATCCGGAGGGCCGAGGTCCTGGCCTTGTCGCGAGCCTTCATCGCTTCGCGCAGGTCCGCTTCGATCTGATCGTGCAGGCTCACGGTCGTCCTCGTGATCGGTTCTGGCCAGGAGGCTACTGCCCGGAACGGCCGCGGACGACACGCCGACGACACGACGACGCCCTCCCGATGCGGGATCGGGAGGGCGTCGGCATGGCGAGCCGTGCCAGTGGATGGGAGGGCTGGGCAGGCTCGGGATGTGGCTTCGGGGTCAGCTGGCGGCGTCGGCGACCTCTTCCGCGGTCTTCTTGACCGAGGTCGTGGCGGCCTTGGCCTGGCTCTTGGTGGTCTCGGCCTGGTCCTTGCTGGCCTCGCGTGCCTTCTCCGCCGTCTTGGTGGCGGAGGTCACGGCACCCTTGGCCTGCGAGCGGGCGACGCCGAGCTGCTTGCGGCCGGCCTCGATCGCCACGTCGGCGGTCTTGGTGGCCGAGGTCAGCGCGGCCTTCACCTGCGACCGGCTGGTCGCGGTGCGGTCGAGCAGGGTGGCGATGCGCTCGTCCTGCTTGACCTGGTCGGCGAGCTTGCGGCCTTCGGTCGCCTTGGAGTCGAAGGTCTTCTCGAAGGTCGTGATCAGGCGCTCGGCGTCCTTCTGGACGCGCTCACGCAGCTCGGACAGCTGCGACTCGAGCTTGGAGGGTGCGTCGGTACGCAGCTCCTTGACACGCTTCGGTGCGTCCTTCGCCGTGCCCTCGACGTTCCTCCAGAGACCTTCTGCGCGGCTCGGCAGGCCCTTGGCCAGCTCGACGACATCACCGATGACGCCCGTGACGGCGTATCCCGCGTCCTCGATCAGGACGACCGGTTCGCGCTCGCGCAGCGGCGTGACCTTGGGCGTGGCGGGGGTCTTCTTGGCGGTGGTCGTCTTCTTGGTGGCGGCCTTCTTCGCGGCCGGCTTCTTCGCTGCGGGCGCCTTCTTGGTCGCCGGCTTCTTGGCGGCGGTCTTCTTGGTGGTCTGGTTCGCGGTGGCCATCGGAGGTCTCCTTCGTGGCATCGGGTGGTGCGTGGAGGTCAGTGACGGGGGAGCGGGTGCACCACGGGGTTGCGAGCGGCCCGTCCGGTCGGGACGGGGGACGGAGCGGGAGCCGGACGGGACTCATGGGAGCCTCGCGGGGTCTCCGTCCCCCAACCGGACCGGAGGGCGCCTGACCTCGTGTGCTTGCAAGCGTACGCGCTTGGTGCTTGCCAGTGCAAGCGCTAGCTCTCGTTAGCGCCAGAACGCGCGTAGAGCGCACGATAGGAGCACGCCGATGAGCGCTATCGCGCAGATGCACGCAGTTGTCGGGAACTGGCGGAAGCGACCCTGTGCATCCTCCGCGCTAGCGCAGTGGCCAGCAAGCGCCCCTGTCCACCGCGGATCACGCGTCCACATGCCGGAGGTGCAGGTCGATCTCTGCGGCGAGTACCTGCCGGACCGGTCCCATACGTAGGTCGAAGATCCGCTCCGTCAGGGGCTGCAGCCGCCCGAACCAGTCCTGATCCTCGCGGAGTTCTGCCGGCACGAGCACGTCCACCGTCGGCCCGATCGGACGATGTTCGGCCGCGACGCCCACCAGGCGATAGCCGCGGCTGAGCAGTTCGTCGACGGGGACCGGCAACAGGTCCGCACGTCCGACGGTCACCGTCAACCGGCGTGACCCCGGGACGGGAGGAAGCTGACGTATCCACCCGCGATCCTCCGCGCGGAGACGCACGATGACCGCCCCATCGGTCGGGATCGTCGGCGTCGCGCTCACGGCAGGACCTCGGGGAGTGCCAGGGGGGGGCGGGCCGGCATCCTCGCAGGACCGGACGCTCGAGTCACGCACCCCCGTCCGTTGCCGCGAGCTTCGCCGGCGGACCTGACCGTCCGTGCCTCGTAGGCTGTGGGTCGCGCAACCGAGAGGCTGTCGATGTGACCACCGTGGCCGTGCTGGGAGCGAGCGGGTACACCGGTCGGCTCGTCGTCGCCGAGTGCCGCAGGCAGGGGATCGCGCCGCGCCTGCTCGGGCGCGACGCGAGGCGGATCCGGGAGCGCCTGGCCGCCGACGGGGTCGGCCACGACGACCTCTCCGTCGTCGAGGTCGATGTCACGGAACCGGATCAGCTCGTCGATGCGCTCGCCGGCACGGACCTCGTCCTCACCACCGTCGGCCCCTTCGGTCGGCTCGGACGCTCGGTCCTGGACGCCGCGATCATGACCGGCACGCACTACGTGGACTGCACCGGGGAACAGCCCTTCATCCGATGGGCGCACTCCGAGCGGGATGTACCGGCCCGTGACGCAGGGATCGTCGCCGTCCCGGCCGCCGGCTTCGACTTCCTGCCGGGAGACCTGTTGGCCGCGGTGGCCGCAGAGGCCGTGGGGTGGGCGTCCGAGGTCCACGTCGCGTACACCGTGCCGTCCAGCGGCGGTCTCCTCGGCAACGCTTCCACAGGTACCCGTCGCACGGTGGCGACCCTGCTGGGCCAGCCGGGGCTCGCCCTCGTACGTGGCGAGCTCGCCGAGGAGCGCCCAGGTGAGGCCCGACGGTTGGCGTGGTTCCCCCGCCCGGTCGGTCCGCGTCATGCGGCGGGGATCCCCGGGGGCGAGCCGATCACCGTGCCTCGGCACGTCGGGTCCGCGACGACGGTCCGGAGCTACCTCGCGCTCCCGAGCTGGAAAGCGGAGCTGGTGCAGATGGGGGGGAGTCTGGCGAGGTGGGCGCCGGCGAGGCGGTTCATGAGCGACGTCCTGAGCCGCGGCGCCCGCGGGAGCGATGGGCCCGCGCCGGAGCGCCGACGGGCCACCCGTTGGGGCTGCGTCGCCGAAGCGGGAGGACGCGGTGCAGTGGCCCGGGCCTGGGCCTACGGCCATGATCTGTACGGCTTGACCGCGGTGACGATGGTGGCCACGGCGCAAACCATCCTCGAGGCCTCACCGCCGCCGGGCGTGCGGTCGCCGGCGATGCTCGCACCACCCGCTGACCAGCTCGATCGGTTGGCGGATCGCTGCGACCTGCGCTGGTCCGTGGCACGGCCGGAGTCAAGGGATCCGGACGGCCAGGACGTCCCCAGCTGACCAGTGGCCCTGCCGGTCCGCTGGCGGCTCCGCTACGGTCAGGGGACCGAATCGGAAGGCACCACGATGGGGAACCGAGGCAGCGGACTCGCCAAGATCGGCGAGCGCCCCCGCGAGTGGCTCGATGATCTGGACCTGAAGGACCTGAAGGACCTCAAGGACCTCCCCGGCGACCTGCGGGATCGCGTCGGCGATCCGCGCGATCGGATCGAGGAGCTCCGTGACGTGGTCGGCAACCCCCGCGAGCGCGTCGACGAACTGCGTGAAGTCGCGACCGAGACCGCGGAGACCGCTCGGGAGCGCGCGGAGGATCTCGAGCCTGTCCTGCGACAGCTCGCGATCCAGATCCTGACCGTGTTCCGGGCTCTCGTCGGGCTGCTCCTGATCGTTCCGCGGCTGGTGGTGCGCGGACTCGGGGCCGTCGGGGATCTCCTCGATCGTGCCGAGGTCGCGCGTGAGAAGGGGTACGAACTGTCCGAACGGGCGCGCGACGTCGCCCGGTCGGTCCCCCCGTCTCGCCGCGGCCGTTGGAAGCGGCGTCTCCTTGCGACGACCCTGTTCGGCGCCGGGTTCGCGATCGGGTTCGCGATCGGATGGTTCACCGCGAACCGACTGCAGGAGGACAGCTTCTACGAGGAGCCCTCCGGTCTGCAGTCGCGGGCGGAACCGCTCCGCCCGGTTCCCGAGGACGCCGACGCAGCCTCTGACGACGAACCCGGGACCGGGACCGGCGCATGACCGACCGGCTGCTCGCCACCGACGAGCAGCTCACCGGCGAGGTGGTCGGCGTCCGGTACGCCGACACGGCGACCGGGTTCGGGGTCATCGAACTGGATCAGGAAGGTGACGATCCAGGCGTCCGCTGTGTGGGGCCTCTCGCCAGTGTGGTCGAGGGGCAGACGATCACGGTGGTCGGACGCTGGACCACCCACCCTCGCTACGGCGACACCTTCGAGGCCACGTTCTACGAGCAGACGGTGCCCACCACGGTCGCGGGGCTGCGCAGCTTCCTGGCCTCCGACCGGTTCCGGAACATCCCCGAACGGAGCCGGGAACGGGTGTTGACCACCTTCGGTCGGGGTGCTGGCCAGGTCATCGAGCAGGATCCGGGCCGCCTGACCGACGCCGCTGGGATCCCGGCGGAACACGCGCAGGAACTGCACCGTGCCTGGCGCGAAGGGCTCGCGCTCGCGGAACTGGTGCGGCTCGTCGAGCCCTGCAACTGGCCGATGGAAGCCGTCCGCGGAGCCCATGCCCACTTCGGTGCCGAGACGGTCACGATCGCTCGTGACGATCCCTATGCCCTCCTGGATGCCGGTCGGGTCCGGTTCGCCCAGGTCGACGCGTTGGCGCGGCTGCTCGGCATCGACGAGATCGATCCGCGCCGCCTGGCCGCCGGTGCGCGCGCTGCCGTGGCGGCTGCCCGCCGCACGGAGGGACATCAACACCTGCCCCGTGACGCCTGCGTCGACGCGACCGCGCAACTCCTCGGCGTCGACCACGTGCTGGCTGGGGATGGGGTCGACGCCGCCATCGCTGCCGGCTCGCTCGCGATCGAGGAGATCGATGATGCCGAGGTGGTGTCGACGCCAACCGCGCTGGAGACCGAGCGGGACCTCGCTCTCGGACTCGCACGCCTGTTGCTCGCCGAGCGGCCCCGCCTGACCCCGTTCGCTGCCTTGGTCCGCCCGGCCAGCGATCTCACGGAGGGGCAGGTGCAGGCGGTCCACGCGGTCTTCGACCACCCCGTCTCCGTCCTGACCGGTGGGCCTGGCACCGGGAAGACCCGGACCGTCGAGGAGGTCGTGCTCGCGGCCGAGGCTGCCGGCCTGGAGGTCGCCCTCTGCGCTCCGACCGGTCGTGCAGCCAAGCGGCTGGAGGAGCTCGTGCATCGCCCCGCCACCACGATCCACCGGCTGCTCGAGGCCAGACCCGACGCCGACGGGGGGTTCAGCTTCCGCTACGGCCGGTACGAGCAGGTGCCCTTCGACGTGGTGATCGCCGATGAGGTGTCGATGTGCGATACCGCGCTCGCGGAGCGACTGGTCTCGGCCATCGAGGAGGGCGCACACCTGGTGCTGGTCGGGGATCCCGACCAGTTGCCGTCCGTCGGACCCGGGGATGTCCTGCGCGACCTCGTGCGCTGTGGCGTGATCCCGGTGACGGAACTGACCGAGATCCACCGTCAAGCGGCCGACAGCCGCATCGTCGGGCTCGCACGGGCGCTGCTGACCGGCGAGGTCGGTGAACTGCGAGGTGTCGATGGCGACCTGTTCATCGCCGAGGAGGCCGATCGTCGCGCGATCGTTCCCCGCGTCGTCGAGGCGGTCGCGCATCGCGCTCCCGACTACTTCGGCGTGGGGGTCGACGACGTCCAGGTGCTCGCGCCGATGTACCGAGGACCGGTCGGCGTCGATGCTCTGAACGCTGCGCTGAAGGAGGAGCTCAACCCGGCGCGCGGGCGGCCGGACACCGGCGGCTTCCATATCGGTGACCGGGTCATGCAGACCCGTAACGACGCGGAGCTCGACGTGGCGAACGGTGACGTCGGCCGGATCGTCGACCTGTCCCGGTCGGAAGGCACGCTGCGCGTCGCGTTCCCTCGCGGCGAGGTCACCTACGACCGCTCGCAGGCGCGCGAGCTGACCCCGGCGTGGGCGGTAACCGTCCACAAGGCGCAGGGCGGCGAATGGCCTGTGGTCATCCTCGTCTGCGATCGGTCCCACCGCATGATGCTCTGGCGCAACCTCGTCTACACCGCGGTGACGCGTGCCCGATCCGCCCTGATCGTCGTCGGTCAGACGGCGACGTTGCGCGCGGCTGCGGCTCACGACCGGCCGTCGAACCGGCGAACAGGTCTGGCGTGGCGCCTGCAACAGCTGGTCGAGCGGCAGGCGCCGGCGTGAGCGGACGCAGCAGGTTGTACGCCCGCCTGCCGCTGCTGGAACCGGACCAGTGGTGGCTCGAGCAGGCCGCTGCGGCACCGAACGACCGCATCCTCGAGCTGGGCTCTGGGACCGGTCGGCTGACGCGTGCCTTCGTCGATCTGGGATGTGATGTCACCGCCGTCGAGCGTGACACGGACATGCTCGACAGTCTCCGGGAGCACCTGGGCGACGAGGTCAAGGTGGTCGCGGCCGACGTGACCGACCTGCCGGACGAGGTGGGTACGGGCTACGGGCTCGTCGCGTTGCCCTCGTCGTTGCTGAACGAGGTCGGTGACGCCGAAGCACGACGCCGTCTGCTGCGCAACGCCGCGGCCCGTTGCCATCCGCAGGGCCGGATCGCCATGCAGTTGCTCGGGCCGTGGTGGCTGGTCGGGCTGCCAGGACGGTCGACCGGTCGGTTGCATCCGGCCGATGGGAGCGCCGCCATCGACGTCACCATCGAGACGGTCGGGTTCGATGCGTGGGCCAGCCGTCGACAGGCGCGGCTGACCTACCGGTTCGCGGACGGCACGATCCTCCACGACGACCTGGAGGCCAGCGCGGTCACCCCGGCGGAGCTGACGCTGCTGTTCGAGGACGCCGAGCTCGAGCTCCTGGGCAAGTGGGGTGCCATCCCGCCCGAGAGCCCGCAGACCCACGACCCCGTCTGGCACCTGGCGGCGCGTCCGGCGGAGGCGGCCTGAGGCCGTCCCTTCGTACCAGCACGGGGTCTCATCCGTCGGTGTGGCGCAGCATCGGGGCTTCCGAGGTGTCCGGGAGCGCCTGCTCATCCGGCACCATCGCCCACGCCTGACCGAAGCGGCCCATGTAGGCGAAGATGCCGCCGCCGTCGTTCTGGACGATCTGCCCGTTCAGCCACCGCGCCTCGGGCAGGCACAGGAGGGTCACGGCCTCGGACGCATCCTCCGGCGAGGCTGCGGTGCGGAGGGGGTGGGTCTGCTCCTCGGCCGCGACCAGCTTCGGGTGGAACGGTCCTGCCATGAGCCGGATCGAGTCCGTGTCGATGTAGCCGGGGAGCACCCCGACCGCAGTGACCCCCTGTGGTCCCAGCTCGCAGGCCAGGTAGCGGATCAAGGTCTCCATCCCGGCTTTCGCTGCGGCCAGCAGACCGTGCCCCGGGATGTACCCGACGGTGTCCGCGCCACTCACCGCGATGATCCGCCCCTGACGTGGGCGGAGGAGCGGGAACGCCAGCTGTGCCATCAGCAGGAAGTGGCGGATACTGATCGCGAAGGTCTTGTCGATCTGGTGCAGCTTGAGCTCGAGGAGCGGCTTGAAGGCGGTTGCCGCCGCGTTCGCGATCAGGACATCCAGTTCCTCTCCACGGTCGGTCAGGCCCGCGAACAGCTCCCGCACGCTCGCCTCGTCCAGGAGGTCGAGGTGCTCGGCCCGGGCTCCCGGCGTCAGAGCCGCACAGTCGGCAACGACCGCGACGGCCTCCTCCTCGTGCTGCCGGTAGGTGACGATCACCTCGGCCCCCATCCGGGCCAGACGCCGCGCCGTCGCCGCCCCCAGGCCGCGCGAGCCGCCCGTCACCAGCACCCGCCGTCCCGCGAGTGGGCGAGCGCCCTGTTCCTCACGGGCCGGGTCGATCGTGGACTGGCTCATCGCGCGCTCCCGGTCGGACAGCCGAGGTCAACGCGAGCAGGCTGCCACACCTCCGCGGCCGATGGCGAGGTGGCGGATCAGTTGACGGTCGAGTCGTGTGTGGTTGCGACCTGGAGGATCAGCGGTTCCCAGTCCGGCAGAAGCGTGATCAGCGTCTCGGTACTCACACCCAATGCGAGGAGCCGGGCGACCACTTCCGGTCGCCGCTCGCGGGCATCGACAACCACGTGACCGTCGTCCGGTATGGGCACGTGAACCTCACAGCGTTCCGCGGTCAGCACGACCTCAGCGGGCACTCCGTCGATGGGCGCAGGACGGCCGTCGGCAAGGTGGTCACCTCGCTCGTGCGGTTCCACTGCCGACCTCCATCGACCCCTGGTGACCTAGCTATCGGCAGGCCACCGGTCGGGCTTGATGCTCGACGTCAACCGGATGCGTGGACGGTGGCTGCGGTACACGAGCTCGCAGGTCGCGGGCTAGTGTCGTGGTGATGGGTGACCTGTTCGACGACTACGACCGCGAGGGCTTCTTCGACGAGGTCTTCGCGGATCCGGGTGTCCGCACCCACTACCAGGGGGTCGTCGAACGCCTGCGCCGGCTGAGTCCCACGGACCTCGAACGCCGCGAGCGGATCCGTGACGGCATCTTCCGATCCGCCGGGATCACCTTCACGGTCTACGGCGAGGATGCGGGGATCGAGCGGACCTTCCCGATGGACCTGCTGCCACGGATCATCCCGGCACAGGAGTGGGAGGTCGTCGAACGTGGCGTCGCGCAGCGGGTCACCGCGCTGAACCGCTTCCTCGAGGACCTCTACGTCGGTGAGCAGGCGGCCATCCACGACGGAGTCGTGCCTCGCTGGCTGATCCACACCGCCGAGGGGTTCCGTCGCGAGGCGTTCGGCATCCCGGTACCGCACGGCGCACGGTGCCTCGTCTCCGGTGTGGATCTGGTGCGTGACCACGAGGGCACCTACCGGGTCCTGGAGGACAACCTGCGTAACCCGTCCGGTATCTCCTACGTCCTGGAGAACCGTGCGGCGATGACCCGCGTCCTGCCGGTCGCCTTCGCCGAGCAGCACGTTCAGCCTGTGGACCACTACGGCCCGATGCTGTTGCGTGCCCTGCGAGAGGTGGCCCCGCCGGCGGCGGGCGAGCACCCGGTCGCGGTCGTGCTCACGCCGGGGGTCTACAACTCGGCCTACTTCGAGCATGCCTTCCTGGCGAGGCAGATGGGGGTCGAGCTCGTCGAGGGGCGTGACCTGGTGGTCGACGAGCACGTCGTGCACATGCGCACCACCCGGGGCCTGCAGCGCGTCGACGTGATCTACCGGCGCATCGACGACGACTTCCTGGATCCGGTGGTGTTCCGGCCGGATTCGACGCTGGGTGTCCCCGGTCTGCTCTCCGCCGCGCGCGCGGGCAACGTCACGATCGTCAACGCGGTTGGCAACGGTGTGGCCGACGACAAGGCCGTCTACGCCTTCGTCCCCGACCTGATCCGGTTCTACCTCGGGGAGGAACCGATCCTGCCCAACGTCGACACCTACCTGCTGTGGGAGGACGAGCAGCGCGAGCACGTCCTGGACCGGCTGGACGAACTGGTGGTCAAACCGGTCGCCGAATCCGGGGGGTACGGCATGCTCATCGGCCCGGCCGCGTCCGGGGAGGAGATCGAGGTGTTCCGTGACCGCGTCCGCGCAGACCCTCGTGGCTACATCGCCCAGGAGGTCGTGGCGCTGTCCCGTCACCCGACGCTGATCGACGGGCGGGTCGAGGGCCGCCATATCGACCTGCGACCGTTCGCCATCGCCGGCGAGAGCGTCGAGGTCCTGCCCGGCGGGTTGACCCGGGTCGCCCTGCGGCGCGGGTCGCTGGTCGTGAACTCCTCGCAGGGTGGCGGCTCGAAGGACACCTGGGTGTTGGAGGACGACGCCGACGGCACAGGAGGCCGATGATGCTGGCGCGGCTCGCCGAGAACCTGTTCTGGGCCGGCAGGTACGTCGAACGCGCCGAGGACACCACCCGCATGGTCGACGTCACCTACCACACGCTCCTCGAAGCCTCGCCGGACGTCGCGGCGCAGACCTGGGAGCAGCTGCTCGAGGTGCTGCACCTCCGGGGGGCCTACGGCCCCGACCCGGTCGACGTCGCGACCGTCCTGCGCTTCCTGGTGCTCGATCCGGGCAACCCGGGCTCGATCACCGCCTGCATCGCACGGGCCCGCGAGAACGTCCGCTCGGTGCGGGAGCTGGTGTCGTCCGAGCTGTGGGAGGCGATCAACGACCTGCACCTCGCGCTCGGGTCGCGTGATCTGGGTGAGGAGCTTGACGACCAACCCTTCTCGCTGTTCCGGTCGATCCGTCGGGACTGCATGACGATCTACGGGGTGGCCAGCGAGACCAACCCTCGTGATGAGGGGTTCCGGTTCATGGCGCTCGGCCGTCTGCTGGAGCGTGCCGAGATGACCTGCCGCCTGATCGACGTCCGCTACGGCCAGCTCGAGGCGCTGGCCGGACCGTCCCAGCGGCTGCTGGGAGCTCACGCGGGACCGCCAGGGCTCGCGAGGGCCGGCCAGGGCGCGGACCGGGCGGACTTCCACCACTGGATCACGGTGCTGAAGTCCGCGTCGGCCTTCGAGGCCTACCGTCGGCGGTACCGGGCGTCGATGGATCCGGCGGATGTCGTCGAGTTCCTGCTGCTGGAACCGGATCTGCCGCGCAGCGTCCTGTTCTGCCTGACCGGGGCCATGCGTCAGCTCGAGGCGCTCAGCGCCGGGCGGGCCAGCCGAGCGACGCGGCTGCTGGGACGGACGACCGCCTCGTTGCAGTACCGTGACGTCAGCGACCTCTTCGACGAGGACCTGCACACCTTCCTCGATGGGGTGCAGGACCAGGTCGCCGAGGTGGCAGAGACGGTCGCCGACGAGTTCTTCCGCCACCACCCGTCGGGGATGATGCACGCCATCGCGACCGGCTGACCGCGGCGCACCCCGCTCCACGGGCAGATCGTCCGCGTGCGCGACCGACCTCCAGACAGGCCACACCGTGCGACTCGATATCCGTTACACGACGCGCTTCCGCTACGGCGCTCCGGTCGCCGAGTCGCAGAACGAGCTACGTGCGTGCCCAGCGACCGATCCCCACCAGTGGCTGGTGCACTACCACGTGACGACGACCCCGTCGTCGCGGGTGACCTCGTACACCGACTACTGGGGCACGCGCGTCGACACCTTCGGGATCCGGGCCCCGCACGATGTGCTGGAGGTCGTCGCCGAGGCGACCGTCGAGACCGGCCCGCGTCCCGATGCGCCGTCGTCCGTGCCGATGCAGGCGCTGCGCGATCAGGCGTTCATGGACCGCCACCTCGAGTACCTCCAACCGTCGGCGCACGTGGAGTGGGGGCCATCCGTCGGGTCCGCCGCTCAGGCGTGTGCGGACGCGGGGGACGTCATCGATGTCGTGTACGCGGTCCATCACCACGTGGCTGGCTTCGAGTACCGCACCGGACAGACCTACGTCGGGGTCGGGGTCGACGAGGTGGAGTCTCAACGTGCTGGCGTCTGTCAGGATTTCGCCCATCTGGCCGTCGCGATGTACCGGGAGCTCGGCATCCCTGCGCGGTACGTCTCGGGCTACCTGTTCACCGTCGACGACGCCACGGGAGCGGACAGCGAGCTCGACGAGGTCGAGGTGGAGACACACGCCTGGGTGGAGGTCGCGATCCCCGGGTGGGGATGGCTGGCGCTCGACCCGACGAACTCGCAGAACGTCGGGGAACGCCACGTGACGATCGGTCGAGGTCGCGATTACGACGACGTCTCGCCGTTCCGGGGGGTGTTCAGCGGTCCGCGTGAGCACGAGCTGGAGGTGACCGTGGCGATGCGTCGGCTCGCCGTCGAGCCGCTGGGGGAGAGGCTCGCAGCGGAGCAGAGCCAGCAGTAGGGCCTGTCAGGCGATGGTCTCGTCGGCGAGATCCGACCAGGCCTGGGCGACGGGCCAGAGGGTGGCCTCGGCCTGCTCCCGGCCGAAGGCGAGTGGCTGGATCACCGGCACGGTCACGCCGGCGTCGCAGTAGGCGGCGATCTTGCCAGCGACCTCCTCGGGGGTCCCGAGGCAGAACAGGTCGTCGACGAGACGGTCGCTGAGGGCTGCGGCCATGGCCGCCTTGTCGCCCTTGGCGTCGATGACACCCTGCGCCTCGTCCTCGTACCCCATCCAGCGGTAGAAGCGGTTGTAGGCCGATGCGAGCAGGTAGGGGGCGAAGGTCGCCTTGACGAGTTCGCGTGCCGCGGCGACGTCGTCGGTGACGGCGCAGAACAGTCGGGCCACGACCCGGTAATCGTCGGGCAGCTCGTGTCCGGCACCGTCCGCGATCTGCTCGAGCAGGAGCGGGACGTGGTGGGGCGCGAGCTGGTTCAGGCACACCCCGTCGACCCCCAACGCGCCGACCGTGCGGCAGGACCGTGGGTTCAGGGCGCCGAGGACGAGCGGTACCCGCCCGCCGGGCGGGGTCGCGTGGGGTCGATAGCCGTCGATCGCGACCACCTCGCCGTCGTGATCCGCCCGTTCGCCCGCGAGGATCGGACGGATCGCGGCGACGGTGTCGGTGACGGCGGTCAGCGGTCGGTCGTACGACAGCTGGCCCC
>PWTE01000183.1 GCA_003563915.1 Nitriliruptoraceae bacterium | reverse complement strand
CAGCATCAGGTTCATCGGGTCACGCAGCTGCAGCAGCGCGACCGCGACCAGCGAAGGCGGCTTCTCGCCGGTGATCTCGTTGGGGCCGTAGCGCTCGAGCCGATCGGCCGCAAGCGTCGCGCACAGCCCGTCGGTGATAGCCGAACCGAGCTCGGCTACCACCTCAGCGGCCTCCCGGGCATGGGGCACGTCGACGGACGGCGGCTCAGGACCTGCGACGGTGCTCGGTTGCTGGCTCATCGGACCCCGCCGGACCGTTGCCCCCGCTCAGGAAGGCGCGCGCGGAACGTGACGATAGAGGGTGATCGGTCACCGGGCCGAGCGCCGCCGGCGGCGCGATCGGGTAGAGCTCCTCGATCGCCGCCTCGAGACTGGTGAGGTCGATCGGTCCGGGGCAGTCGTGCCACCACCGTCCGGCCATGAGATGGGTACAGCCCGGTGGGTCGCCCTGCAGGCAGGCGCGACCCTCGCACACGTGGCCGAGCCCGAGCAGATGAGCGGTCTCGTGCACGAGCAGTGCGACCTGCTGATCGTGGTCCAGCGAGAACGTCGCGCCGCAGACGTGCACCCGTCCGGTGGCCACCGGCACGGTCGGCACGGTGTCCGGTGCCGCCCCGTTGCGGGGTGGATGCAGCCGGTACTGGGCCAGGCCGTGGTACCCGCCGCAGCGCCCGATCTGCAGCCGCGCGCCGGTGACCGAGAGGTCCGAGCGGGTCGGCATGGTGCGCACCACGTAGCGCACGCGCAGCCGGCTGCCGGTGGGCGAGAGCACCTCGGCGGCCTCGTCGAGCACCTCGCTCCCGAACCGCGCGGCCATCCACGGAGTGATCGCCACCCGCAGGTCGCCCGGTCCGCTGACCACCGGCAGGCGCCCGTCGTGCCGGGCGACGGGGACCCCGCCGGCACGTCCGGTCTCGAGCACCTCGGCCAGGGGCGGCGGGCCGAGGTCAGGGCGGGTGGGCTGACGCTCCGCGCGTGCGCCGATCAGCACGACCACTCCGACGAGCACGAGCACGCCGACGGCCGCCAACCGCCGCCGCTGGATCCCCCGCATCATGGTCTGGTCCGGTCCGGTCCGGTGCGCACGGGGCACGATAGACGGCCGCGTGGATCCCGGGGACGCCGGCTGGGGGCATGCCGTTCGATGGCGCCCTGCGCGTCCTAGTCGCCTTGGAGCGCGAAGAGGTGCGCTCGGCCATCGACGCTGGCCTGTCCATGGCGGCTCACGGCTTCGATCGGATCACCCGCCAACTCGCTGCGTCGTCGTCCGCGACGAGCGCAGCAACCAGTGGCTTCCAGGGGCGCTGTCGAAGGTCTTCCGCGACTGGGACATCGCTGCGGTCACCTCGGACGACCTCGGGCGCGAGTACCCGGCGATGCAGTACGGGCCACAGAAGGTCGACGACACGATCAACCCCATAGTCGGCTCGGCGACGCGTTTCGAGGACCTGGAACTCAAGCGGGTCCTGGCCGGGCCGGTGACGACACGCCCACACACGAGCGTACTCGCGGCGCATTTGCCGCACCTAACCGACCCCAGCACACAGCCCCATCCGCGGATCCGAGTCAGACGCCGAACACGACGGTTGTGCGTCAGTAGGGCCAGACGATGCCTTCGGTCTGTCCGTACATGAACAGCACTCCTGGGAAGATGCCACCTTCCCCCGTCCAGACAGGGTGAGGTCCGTTGCTCGCAACACGACTGGGATATCCGTCCATACCTGAGCCAGAACGGGTGTATGCCTGACGCAGGTAGTCGTCCTGAAAGTAGACGTTCGCCTGCGCGAACGCGACATCGTGAAGAAACCCCATCCCTGCCCACTCACCGTCGATGAGATAGTCCGGGTCTTCACTGGAGTCTCGGACGTAGCGCCGGTACGTCCCGTCGACATGTTTACCGAAGGAACGAGCAGCGAACAGTAGATTCTTTGCCCCACCTTCACTACCGAACGCCCCCACAGAGGTCGTGTACTCGTACAAACTCGTATCGCCGGATCGCGCGAACGCATCCGCGATGGTCAACACCGGTGCTACGGTATTTGCACCATAGGCGAATCCGAGCATCGGCTTGTCCGGGGTCCCCCTCAGGAAGTCTGCGACAAAGGCCTCAGGAAAGACGCCGTACATCAAGAACTCTTCGACAAACTGACGTGCGGATTCCTTCAGTGAATCATCCTGTTGGTGCACGCCCACCAGGCCAACGAATCGCGCGGTCGTGGCACGACGGTTGTTGTAGTGACGATTTAGCGTGCACGTCGTTCTTGAGCCCAGGAAGTAGTTGCCACCACAGTCCGGGTTGATGCGGATGGATCTGCTCAGTCGTTCGCTGCGACCACGGTCAGCGAACAAGCGGCTTAAGCTTTCGTCTAGATCTACTTGGAAGAACCGTGCCGCTTCGAGGAACCACTCGTCCAACAGCGCCTGCTCCTCAGCACTGAACGCCTCCGGGCCCAAGTAGTCGTACGCGAGCAGCAGTTTGGTCAGCCACCACGTCACGATGAAGCCTGGATTGACGTCCATCAGCACCCCTGGGCACCAACGTGACCGGTTCGAGAAGTCGGTGCCCGGAGCCGACGCCTGCCACAACAGCTCACTCTTGACCTCGGTAGCGAACCGCTCCTCACCAGTCACCAGGGCCACGAACGCCGCGTCACGAAGCTCCGACGGCCCCCCCGTCGGCGGCTCACCGTCCCACTGCTGGACACAAGTAGACAGATCCCCCTGCGGAGGGCCCTGCCATCTACCAGCCGACGGGTTCGCCACGAACCGGTCTGCGTTCAGACGGATCCGCGACCAATCCCCCGGACTATTTGCCGAGACGTCACCCGCAACCCGATATGGACCCTGCTGCGCCCGCTGCCGCCACAGTACAACCTCCTCAGGACTGTGCAACAGGCCCGACCGGCCCTCAACCGACGGCACGGCCTCTGCCACCCCACTACCAGCATCCTCTCCCACAGACTCCTCTTCTACAGGCTCCTCTTCTACAGGCTCCTCACCAACCACAGACGCAGGCCCAGAACTATCTCTCTCCAGAGCCCAGAGCCTGCCTACCGCAACCACGAGTAGAACCAGTGCGACAGCAACCACCAGGAGCCTCATGATGGACCCGCCATTGATTCCTTTCTGGTTGGCGGGACGGCCAGCGACGAACAAACGCGTGCTCTCCCCTTCCACCCTCGGTTCTCTTGACCCCTTGGTCATTAGATGCCAACCTGAGAGAAGGTGACCACGGTGACTTCTTCGTAGCGGATCGGAGAGATGGAGGATATCCCGCTTGTCGTTGAACGGAGAATGTCAGACGAGGACCAAGGGACTAGGTCGATCTTCCAATTGGCGCACATCCGTGCGGAAAAGGTGCAGCCGTGCGGTGATCTACGCCAACCTAGGGTCGCGAACCAGATGCACGATTATTGGCAAGGTCAGCAGCGGTGGATTTCGTATTCCGCACTCTTCGTAGGCCCTTTGGCCCCGAGCAGGGTCGCGGTGTAGACGCTTCAGGGGCTCGGGATTCCCCGCAGCATGGAAGCGCCCCAGCCTATCAGATGGTTCACCGACGGTGGACTTTCGCACTTCTTGGGGTCAGAGCTCGACGGACAGGGGCCGGGATGACGGCCGCCGGCGGGGCGTAGCCGGACGGGTTGAGCACCGACATCAGGTGCTTGGTTCTGCCATCCAAACCTGGCAGTCTGCCCGTTGTCCGCTGGCAGACAGTGGGTAGGATGCCGACCACCACCGCCCGACCCAGGCCCCCGGTGAACGACCCCGAACTCGTGCGTGCCTCGCTGATCACCTTGCGACGCAAATGCGGCAAGGCCAACTGCCGCTGCGCCACCGGCGCCCCCCACGAATCGCCCGCACTGTCGTTCTGGGTCGAGGGACGAAGCCGCATCGTCACACTACGAAAGGGCGAGGTCGAACTGCTCAAGGACGCGGTCGAGGCCTACCAGACCCGCCGCACCGAGCT
>PWTE01000019.1 GCA_003563915.1 Nitriliruptoraceae bacterium | reverse complement strand
GCGTGGGGGGTGCTCGGCCGCTTCGCGGCCTCCGCGCCCGCCACGACCTCCTTCAGTTCCTGGCCGGGGGTGAAGCAGCAGTCCACCGGGCAGGCGTCGTGGTTCGGCCCGCGTGTGCCGAGCGCCCGCTTGTCCGCGCCCTCGGTCCGTTCGAGGATCAGCTCGCGGATCATCGCCACGAACCGTTCGTCCACCCCGACCGTGCCCGCGCGAGCCATCGGCAGCCCGAGACGCTCGGCCGTCTCCTCTGCCTCGACGTCCAGGTCGTAGATGACCTCCATGTGGTCGCTGATGAACCCTACGGGGACCACCACGACCCCGGGGGCGCCGGCCTCGGCCAGGGCTTCGAGGTGGTCGTTGACGTCCGGCTCCAGCCACGGGATGAACTCCGGACCGGACCGGGAGTTGTAGACCAGGTCCCACTCGCGGTCCGGGAGCTGCTCCATCACCAGGCGGCAGGTCTCGTAGTGCTGGGCCTCGTAGTCGCAGTGACGCGACATGGTGTGCGGGATCGAGTGGGTCGTGAAGACGATCCGGGCACCGGCGCGAGCCTCGTCAGGGAGCTCGGCCAGCGCCTGCTCGATGAGATCGACCTGCGGCTCGACGAACCCTGGGTGGTTGTAGAAGACGCGGATCTTGTCGAGCTCCGGGGCGCCGTCGCCGACCTCGGCACGGGCCGCCGCGAGGTCCTCGCGGTACTGCCGGCAGCCCGAGTACGACGAGTACGCCGAGGTGACGAAGCACAGCGCCCGCTGCACCCCGGCGTCGCGCATCTCGCGCAGGGTGTCGGCGAGCAGGGGGTGCCAGTTGCGGTTGCCGAAGTACACGGGCAGGTCAGGTCCGTCCGCCGCCAACCGCTCCTCGAGCGCCGCCTTCAGCGCCCGGTTCTGCGCGTTGATGGGGGAGACGCCGTCGAACGCGAAGTAGTGCTGGCTGACCTCCTCGAGGCGTTCCCGCGGGACGTTGCGGCCGCGGGTGACGTTCTCCATGAAGGGGATGACGTCGTCGGGGCCCTCGGGGCCGCCGAAGGACACCAGCAGGATGGCGTCGTACGTCACGGTGGGTACTCCTGGTCGGGTTCGGTCTTCGGGTCGGGGTGATCAGCGAGGGTCGCCGGTCCCGCTGTCCTCATCATCCGGAGGTGGAAGGTCCGGCGGTTGGGTCGCACCGGGAGGTCGGGCGGCTGCCTCCTGGCGCGCAGCCCGTAGGGCCGAGACGTCGTGCCCGGCCGCCTGCCACGAGGCCTCCAGCCGTTCCAGACGTCCGGGCGTCGGTCGACCGCGCAGCAGGCACAAGAGCGCGAAGGCCCCCCCGATCGCCGCTGGGACCAGCTGCCCGAACACGAACGCCAGCGCGAAACCCAGGACCGCTGGAGCCTGCGCGATCGCCAGACCGAGCGTGACCCGCGCTTCGAACTCCCGCAGCGCGCGGGTGTCATCGGTGGGGCGACCAGCCGCGAAGGTGAGGTCGAGCGCAACGATCGCGATGAGCGCTGCCGCCCCACCCGCGGTGGCGAGGGTGGCCGTCAGGGCCAGGGGGACCTCTGACGGCTCCAGATCGAGCACCGGCAGCACCAGCAGGATGCCGAGCACCACCAGCACGAACGCGAGCCAGAGGCGTCGCAGACGCCGGAACACGGGGAGGTCGTTCATCAGAGGCTCGCGTCGGGTGACGGGTGTGGGCGGCGTGCGCAGGTCGGTCGACCGTCGCCCGCGCTGGGCAAGCCTACGACCCACGCGGAGGTCGTCAGCGCGGCGCCCGGGTGAAGGCCTCCTCGGCCGAGCGCGGCAACCCGCGCTGGGTCACCCAGATGCCCGCCACGACGACGGCGCCACCGACGAGGACCCGTGTTCCCAGTTCCTCGCCGAGCACGACGATCCCGGCGATGACCGCGATCACGGGAACCAGGTAGGTGACCATCGTGGCGTTGGTGGCGCCGACCCGCTCCACGAGGGTGTAGAAGAGCAGGAAGGCGAACCCGGTGCCGAGCGCTCCCAGCGCCACGAGCGAGCCGACGATCGCGACGTTCAGTTCGCCTGCTGTCGGGAGCGGGGCGACCAACAGCGAGAACGGCACCAGGAGCACGGCGGTGGCGCTCACCTGGCCGGCCGCCAGGCTCAGCGCTGGGATGCGCCCGGAGACGTGACGTTTGGCGTAGACCGTGCCGGTCGCGTACAGCAGGGTGGCCGCCATCACCGTCGCCATCGCGATGATCCGACCGATGTCCTCGACACCCTCGAGCACGATGAGGGCGACGCCTCCGAGCGAGACCGCGAGTCCGATCAAGCGCAACGAGGTGATCTGCTCGAGACCGACCGTCACGGACACGAGCAGGGTGCTCAGTGGGACGAGCGCCATGAGCAGGGCGGTCAACCCGGAAGGCAGGCTCTGCTGAGCCCACGCAACAGCCGTCCAGGGAACGGCGTTGTTCAGGACACCGAGGACCACGAGGTGGCGCCACAGCGACCAGCCGCGAGGCAACCGCACACGGCGGGCGGCCAGCACGGTCAGCAGGACCGCGGCCCCGATGGTCACCCGTGCGGACACGATCCAGAGGGGCGCCACCGCGCGCAGCGCGACCTCGATGAACAGGAAGGAGAAGCCCCAGAAGCCCGCGAGCGTCGCCAGCAGCAGGGCCTCGCGAGGCCCGAAGCGGGTGGCGGTCTGCACGGTCAGGGCGGTTCCGAACGGTCGGCCACGGTGGCACGTGGCCCAGGGCGGGGTCGGCGGATGCGGATCCACGACCCGGTGGGAGACGATCGCGGACGGTGTCCGCGTGACGGCGCCGACGCTACCACCGTCCGGTGGGCCGACCGTCTCGTCCGGTGGGGCGTCTCCACCGGCGAGGGAACTAGGCTCACTCGCGACCTCCGGGAGGACGATCGATCAGGAGTTGCCCGTGACCGCGCCCGCCTGGTTCGACCACGCCATCTCGATGACCCCGCGGTCCGGCCGCGTCACCGTGGAGGGTGCGGAGATCGCCTACCACGCTTGGGGCGACCCTGCGGCGCCGCCGATGGTGCTCGTGCACGGGGGTGCCGCCCACGCCCGGTGGTGGAGCGCGATCGCCCCCTTCCTGGCGGAGCATCACCGGGTCGTGGCCCTCGACCTCTCCGGGCACGGCGACAGCGACCACCGGGAGGTCTACCGTCCGTCGCTCTGGGCGGAGGAGGTCCTCGCGGTGGCGAGGACCGCCACGTCGGGAGCGCCGCCCGTGGTCGTCGGCCACTCGATGGGCGGGTTCGTGACCGTCGTGACCGCAGCCCAGCACGGTTCCAAGCTCGACGGAGCGATCGTGCTGGATGCGCCGATCCACCGCCCCGACCCGGAGTCGCGCGAGGGTCGCGGTGGCCGGATGTTCCGTGCGCCGAAGACCTACCCCGATCTGGACACGGCGATGGAGCACTTCCACCTCGTGCCACCCCAGCCCTGCGAGAACGACTGGCTGGTCCGCTACATCGCCCGGCACAGCTTGCGTGAGACCGACGAGGGCTGGCGCTGGTCGTTCGACCCGCGCATCTTCACCAACCGGGAGGGGCCGGCCTCGCCGAGCGACTACGCCGATGCACTCGCGTCCGCCGCATGTCGTATCGCGATCGTGAACGGTGCCCGGTCCCACATCGTCGACGAGGAGGTCCGCTCCTACATGGCGGAGCTGCTCGCGGATTCGCCCGCCGCGGCTGCCGGTGTGCCCTTCGTCGAGGTGCCCGAGGCCTACCACCACCTCTTCCTGGACCAGCCTCTGGCCGTCGTGACCGCGATCCGTGCGGTGCTGGCGAGCTGGCGGCCCGTCGGTGCGGCGCCGGCCGAGGTCAACGCCGGCTAGATCTTGCGCAGGTGGACCGACCGCACCCCGTGGTCCGGTCCCTTGCGCAGGATCAGGTCAGCGCGTGACCGGGTGGGGAGGATGTTCTCGACCAGGTTGCGGCCGTTGATCCGGTGCCAGATGTCGGTCGCGATCCGTTCTGCCT
>PWTE01000100.1 GCA_003563915.1 Nitriliruptoraceae bacterium | reverse complement strand
TGGTGCACTATACGGACCGGTCGGTCTATCTCTCTGCTGGGAGTGGGAGAGCCGCGAAGGGAGCCCCGCCATGTCGTCCAACGTTGTGTCCGATGCGCCACCCCTCGAGGTCGATCACCGGGACGGCATCGCGGTCATCACCTTGAACACGCCGGATCAGCGCAACGCGCTCTCGGTCGACATGATGGCGGCGGTGACACAGGCGCTGGAGGGTCTCGCCCGCGACGAGAGCGTGCGCGTCGTCATCATCAAGGGCGCGGGCCGGGTCTTCTCGTCGGGCCACAACCTGCGCGAGATGGTCGGGCGTGAGCTCGAGGATCAGCAGCACATCTTCGACGTCTGTACGGAGATGATGCAGACGATCCAGCGCATCCCGCAGCCGGTCATCGCCCAGGTCCACGGCGTCGCCGCCGCAGCCGGCTGCCAGCTGGTCGCCGCCTGCGACCTCGCCGTAGCTGCCGAGTCCGCCCTCTTCATGACGCCCGGGGTGCGCATCGGCCTGTTCTGCTCCACGCCCATGGTCGCGGTCAGCCGCGCGATCGGGCGGAAGCGGGCCATGGAGATGCTGCTGACCGGGGACGCGATCGACGCGCAGACCGCGGCGGACTGGGGCCTGATCAACCGGGCCGTGGCCGATGAAGAACTCGATGACGCCACGTGGGAACTCGCCCAGAAGATCTCGAGCGCCAGCCCGCTCACGATCCGCATCGGCAAGGAAGCCTTCTACCAACAGGTGGAACGCCCCCAAGAGGAGGCGTACGACCTGATGTCCAGGACCATGGCGGAGAACGCCGTCACCTGCGATGCCCAGGAGGGGTTCGACGCGTTCCTGGGAAAGAGGACACCGGTCTGGCAAGGCAAGTAGGCGATCGCTCTCCGCGTCGTGTCCGGCAAGGAGCCCGCGATCACGGACGCGGTATCGGGAAGGCCCGGGGGCATGAACGCCGTGACGTTCGTGACCGTCGCAGGCACGACTGGCGGGAGGATGAACCACCATGCTGGAAAGCTCGGCGCGGATGCTCCTGTATCCGCGCATCCGCAAGTCCCCCTTCTTCTACGCGGCGCACGCGGAAGGCGTGGCGATGTACAGCGTGTACAACCGCATGTACATCCCGCGGCACTACGGCGACCCCGTCGCCGAGTACTGGAACCTGCTCAACAACGTGAACCTGACCGACGTGGGGGTCCAGCGTCCGCTGGAGATCACCGGGCCGGACGCCTTCACCTTCACGAGCTTCCTGGTCACCCGGAACCTCGACAACCTCGAGGTCGGGCAGTGCAAGTACACGTTCATGACCGACCAGCACGGGGGGATCATCAACGATCCTGTGCTGCTCCGGCTCGACGACAACCACTTCTGGCTCACGCTGGCGGATAGCGACGCCCTGTTGTGGGCACGTGGGCTGGCCGTCAACAGTGGCCTGGATGTCACGATCAGCGAACCCGACATGGGTCCGGTGCAGGTGCAGGGTCCGAGATCCCTGGAGCTGATGGTCGATCTCTTCGGCGGGTCCATCCGCGACATCAGGTACTACTTCCTGCGGGAATACGAGCTCATGGGCATGCGTGTGCTCGTGTCCCGCACGGGCTACACCGCTGAGCTCGGCTACGAGATCTACCTCCTCGATGCGACGCGCAACGGCACGCGGCTGTGGCAGATCATCACCGAAGCCGGCGCCCCGTACGGCTTGGCTCCGGGCGGCGTATCCCACCTGCGACGTATCGAGGCCGGCATCCTGTCGCTCGGTGCCGACATCGACCTGTCCACCAACCCCTACGAGGTCGGGATGGGCTACCCGTGGATGCTCAGCATGGACAAGGAAGGTGGCTTCGTCGGCCGCGAGGCACTGCTCCGCATCGCCGAGCGCGGGGTCGAGCGGCGGCTGGTGGGACTGCACATCGATGGTGATCCACTCGGTTCGTACACGGACGGCTCGATGGTGGATGCGTTCCCGGTGAGTCATGGCGGAGCGGTCGTCGGCAAGGTGACCTCGGCCTGCCACTCGCCCCGGCTGGAACGGAACATCGGCATGGCCCTCGTACCGGTGGAACTGGCTGATCCTGGCACGTCGGTCCAGGTCATCGTGGACGAGCTCGCGCGGGATGCGATGGTGACGCCGATGCCGTTCGTCGACCCGAAGAAGCAGGCGGCTCGTCAGCCCGTCGGCGTTGGCAGCGGTGGGTGAGGCAGGGGCCCGCAGACGTCCGAAGAACCCTCTACACAGGTGAAGGGATCTCATGAGTCCGACGAGTTCGAAACGGGAAGCGCTGCTTCGCGAGGCTCACCATCTCTTCTACGAGCACGGCATCCGTGCCGTCGGGGTCGACACCATCTCCGCCAGTTCCGGTGTGGCGAAGATGACGCTCTACTCGCACTTCGACTCGAAGGACGACCTCATCGCGGCGTGCCTGGAGAGCGTCGACGAGAAGTACCGAAGCTGGCTCGAACGCGAGGTGCAGGACCGAACTGATCAGCCAGCGGAACAGATCCTCGCCATCTTCGATGCACTCGAGGGCTGGTTCGAGAGCCCTCGGTTCCGAGGCTGCGCCTTCGTCAACGCTGCCATCGAGCTACCGGAGGTGGACCACCCCGCATGGCGCGCCATCCACAACCACAAGCAACGCATGCGCGCATGGATCGCCGAACTCGCCGCCGAAGCTGGTGTCGCCGAACCGAAACAGCTCGCCGAGCAGATCCTCCTGCTGATGGAAGGGGCCATCATCACGGCGGTGGTGGAGCGGTACCCCAACGCTGCTCAGAACGCGAAGGACATCGCCGGCCACCTGCTGGTTGCCGCTGGTGCGCTGCCGTCAGCGCACCGAGATCCGTAACTTCCGCCCACCGATGAAGGTCGATCGGTACGGCACCGGGCGGACCGTGAGGATGCTTCAGATCGGCCAGAGGGAGACCCGACGATGGACCCGATGCCAGGCAACCGTCCCGGCGCGCGCGAGCGCATCGCGATCATCGGCGGCGATGCCGCCGGGATGAGCGCCGCCTCGCTCATCGCCAGGCGCCACGGCGACGCGGTGTCCGTCAGCGTCTTCGAACGAAGCAGCGTGGTCTCCTACGCGGCCTGCGGTCTCCCCTACCACGTCAGTGGCGAGATCGACGACGCGACGACCCTGTTGGTTCGCGAGCACGAGCACTTCACCCGCCAGGGCATCGACCTGCACCTGGGCCAGGAAGTGGTGGACCTGGATCCCGGTGAGGGTGTGCTGACGACCGAGGACACCAGCACCGGGTCACGGTGCGACCACGCCTTCGACAAGGTCCTGATCGCCACGGGCGCGAGGGCCCGCGTGCCAAGGATCCCCGGCACTGACGCGCCGAACGTCTTCTCGATCAGACATTACGACGACGGCGTCGCCCTGGCCGATCACGTCGAGGCCGCGGGCCCGCTTCACGCGACCGTGGTGGGTGCCGGCTACCTCGGCCTGGAGATGGCCGAAGCGCTCACCACCCGCGGTCTGGCCGTCACACTCGTCGAGGCCGCAAGCCAGGTGTTCCCGGGCCTGGACCCTGACCTGTCGACGTTGATCGTGGACGAGTTGTGGGCTCACGATGTTGACCTGTTCCTCGACAACCCCCTGCAGGCGATCGAACTGGACGACGACGGTCGGGCCTGTGCGATCCACCTCAAGGAGCACACCCTGGCGACCGACGTGGTGGTCCTCGCCCTGGGGTCCGAGCCGGTCGTCGAGCTGGCCGAACGTGCCGGTGTCGCCCTCGATGCCACGGGAGCGATCGCGGTCGACCGATCCATGCGCACGAACCTCGACAACGTGTGGGCCGCAGGTGACTGTGCGTCGACCCACCATCGGGTGACATCCGACCGTGCCTGGGTGCCGCTCGGTCCAACGGCCAACAAGCAGGGCCGGGTCGCGGGCGCGGCGATGATGGGCGAGCCCGCAGCCTTCGCGGGCGTGGTCGGCACGAGCCTGGTCAAGGTCTTCGACCTCCACGTCGG
>PWTE01000070.1 GCA_003563915.1 Nitriliruptoraceae bacterium | reverse complement strand
TTGTGATCCGTGTAGCGAAGCGGCTCGTTCCGAGCCGCTTCGCTACACGGATCGGGGCTCGTCGACCACGCCGGGCGCACCGGCGATCCAGCCACCGATCAGCTTGGGGATCAGCACCACCAGCAGGGCGCTCAGCGGCAGCGTCCACCCGCCCGTCAGGTCGTGGAGCGCCCCGATCAGTAGCGGGCCGGTCGCCGCCAGGAGGTAGCCCCATCCCTGCACGAGTGACGACAGCTGCGAGGTGCTGTCCGAGGTCGTGGCACGCAGCCCGATCAACAACAGGGCCAGCGGGAAGGCGCCGAGCCCCACACCCAGCAGGATCACCCACAACAGCGGGGCTCGTGCCGGCGCGAGCAGCAGGCCGAGGTAGGCCGCGGCCGAGGCCAACGTGAGCAGCACCACCCACGGCCGCTGATCGGGGCGTCGGGCCGCCAGTGCGGGCACGACCAGCGCGACCGGCGCACCGAGCACCAGCGCCAGGGACGCGAACAGCCCGGCACGGGTCGGGCTGATCCCCGCATCCTGGAGGATCGAAGGCAACCAACCCATGGCCACGTAGGCCTCCAGGCTCTGGATGCCGAAGAAGACCATCAGCGCCCAGGCCGCCGGGTGCCGCCGGATCGTCCGAGCCGTGGAGGCCGACACCTCGGCGAGCGGCGGCGCCGGCATCGCGATGGCCTCACGGCGACCCACCAGGAACCACGGCACCAGCGCGAGCGCCGCCGGGATCGCCCACAGACCGAGCCCCACCCGCCAGCCACCGAACGCCTCGGCCAGCGGCACGGTGACCGCGGTGGGCACGGCCGTGCCGACGACCACCCCCAGTGAGTACAAGCCCGTGTAGCGGCCGACCTGGTCCGGGAACCACGCCTTGACCAGCACCGGGACCAGGACGTTGCCGATGGCGCTGCCGACCAGCGCCACCAGGGTCGTCACGAGCAGTGCCGGGACATCGGGCGCCAGGGCGCGAACCACCAGCCCGCCACTGACGAGTAGCAGCGACAGCACCAGGGCCCGGTCCGTCCCGACCCGCCGGCCGACCCGCGCGGCGACCAGGCCCACGACCCCGAAGCACAGCACCGGCAGCGCGGTGAGCAGCCCCGCAACCGTGTCGGACATCGCCAGGTCCGCCTGCACGTCGCGCAGTACCGCTCCCAGGCTGGTGACCGCCGCTCGGAGGTTCAGCGAGGTCAGCAGCAGGGTCGCCGCGAGGAGCAGCGTGGTCGGCCCCCGCCCCGCACCCAGTTCGGAGCGCGGTTCGGTGGTCATCGGTGCACGTCGGGATCGTGTTGGATCGCGCGGCAACGGATCGTGTAGATGCCGTCACCCGACAGGATCCCCGAGCGCCCGAACAGCCGCCCCAGCTCCCAGTTGGACAGGCCGAGCTCCGGCGTGCCCAGCGCGTACTGCCCGTCCACCCACCGCGTGAAACCGTTGCCGACGTAGGGCGCCTCGACGCGCGCCTCCAGTTCGCGACGCTCCTCGGCGCGTTCGGCGATCACCGACAGCACGAACCGGGGGCTGTAGGCATCGAACAGCCGCGCGGCCTCGTCCAGGTCCTCGACGATCGCCAAGCTGAGCTCGGGGCTGTCCTCCCACTCGAACTCGATGCCGAGCTGGGCCTCGACGAGCGGTTCGGCCTGCGGCTCCTCCACCTCGCCGACCGCACGGGTGATCGGCACGATGCGTTCGAACCGGTCGGCCGGGACGTGGTGACGGTCCCGCTCCAGCACGTGCAGCTTCGCGTTGGTGCCCCGGTCGGTGGCGGCCTGGTCCAGCGACGCGAGCAGCACGGGCACCAGCTCCTCGGCCCGTTCACGCACGATCAGGCAGGTGTTCAGGGTGTTGCAGACCTTGCGGTCGAGGGAGCGGTGGACAGCACGGGCGAAGAGCTCAGCGTCGGCAGTCGGCGCCGCGACCATCCACGCACCGCCGGTGCCGTGGAGCGAGACGGTGATGCCGGACTGCTGCGCGACCGCGCCCAACTGGCGCACCGCCGCCCCCGAGCCGCGTGCCACGGCCAACCCGAGACGCCGGTCGGAGAACAGCGCCCACCCGGCAGCGTGCGACCGCGCATCGACCAGCGACACCGCGCCGGAGGGGAGTCCGGCGGCCAACAGGGCCGGTTCCAGCGCGTGGCTCACGATCGCCTGGGCGGTCCTCAAGGCGTCGGACCCGATCCGGAACACGACGGTGTTACCCGTGCGCAGCACCCCACAGGCGTCGGCGAAGACGTTCGGTCGCCCCTCGAAGACGAACGCCACGATCCCCAGCCGGTCGCGGTACTGCTCGAGGGTCCAGCCATCGTGCTCGAGACGCCGGACCACCTCGCCGCGGACGGAGGCCATCGCGGCCCAACCCCGAAGGCCGGCCACCATGTCGGTGCGCATGCGGTCGGTCAGCACCAGCCGCGTCGTCGACCGGCCGCGCGCCTTGGCGTCGGACACGTCCTGCGCATTGGCGGCGGCGATGGGCGCGAAGACCTCGTCGTCCTCCAGCCGGGCAGCGACATCGAGGTAGAACGCGTCGAGCTGGTCGTCGTCGACCTCGCCCATGCGTTGGAAGGCCGCGGCAGCGGCGTCGACGGCGGATCGGGCCGCCATGCGATCGTTCGCCGGGAGGTGGAGTAGCTCGCCGGTGTCCTGCAGCACGACCAGGGCGTCACCGGGCTGGAACGCGGCCGCGAGCTCCTCGGACACCGTCGTGATGCGGTCACCTCCGACCAGGATCGGGGTACCGGCGGACAGTTCGGTGAGTGGTGTCGGCTCCATGGCCCCCACGGTAGACGCGCGAGGTCGACCCACCACGGTGAGGCGCTGTGAGCGCGCACGTGACCGGGACACGGCCGTATCCCGCGTGACCTGGCACGGATGGCGATCCGGCCCCAGTACGGTGCCGTCCGTGTCTCGTGGGCCACCCGTCCGGGAACCGGGTCGGGCCCGAACGAGCTGACGAACACCGCAACGGATGCTGAGGAGCGCCGCCCATGCCAGACGATCGCGGCGCACTACGGATCGGCGAGGTCGCTCGCCGGACCGGCGTCGCCGTCGCGACCTTGCGGGCCTGGGAACGCCGCTACGACCTGCTCGACCCGGACCGCACCGAAGGCGGCCACCGCCTCTACCGCGAGTCCGACGTGCAGCGCGTCAAGGCCATGTCCCGCCTCCTCGCCGACGGATGGTCGGCGGCTGCGGCTGCTCGCGAGGTCCTCCGGGAGCCTGCGACGGTCACCACGCTGCGGCCCATCTCGGGGGGCGGCGAGGGGGACACGGACGCTGCCACGGCGCTGATCGATCGTCTGGACGCAGCGATCGACGGGTTCGACGGTCCGTCCGCCGATCTGGTGGTCGATGACGTGCTCGCGCGGCTCGAGGTACCCCGGGCACTGGACGAGGTGATCCTCCCCGTGCTGCGCAAGGTCGGCGAGGGATGGCAGGACGACCCGCGGGTCATCGCACGCGAGCACTTCGCGACCAACACCCTACGACCGCGACTGCAGCGGCTGCTGCGAGCCACCGGTGGGGTCGCCGGCCGGACGCTACTGGCGGCGACCCCGGAGGCTGAGGAGCACGATCTCGGGCTGCTCGCCAGCGCGGCTGTCGCCGCCCACGCCGGGTGGAAGGTGCACTTCCTCGGCTCGCGCACACCGACCGCCGCGATCGAGCGTGGGGTGGTGCAGCTCGGCCCGGAGGTCGTGCTGGTCGGCGCGGTCTTCCCAACGCACGCACAGGCGTTCCTGGCCGACCGTCCCGACTTCGGGTCCGCCGGTGTGGTGATCGGTGGGCCCGGATTCAGCCCGCGCGACACCCAGCGTCTGACCAACGCGGTGCTGCACGAAGGTGACATCGCGGACCTGCCGGCCACGCTGGAGCGAGCCCTGGCGGTCAGCCAGGTCGGCTAGCTGGCTCGGATCCGGCCGCGCTGGCTGACGGCGGTCCGCTCAGCGGGAGATGCGGAACCGGATGCGCACGCTGGTGTGGTACTCAGCGATGTCGCCGGCGTCGTCGACCGTGGCCGAGGTCTCCAACACGGTGAACCCCTCGACGTTGCGTAGGGTCTTCGTCGCCTCCTCCAGGGCCTTGTGGGCGGCGTCGCGCCACGACTCGGTCGACACGCCCACCAGATCGATCGTCTTGATGACGGCCACGGTCCTGCCTCCTCGTCCCCGCTCTCCGGGTCTCGCTCCGCGTGCGAGCGAGGATAGACGCGCGGTCACCGCAGGTAGAGGGTGACCGTCATCCCGGCGATCATGGCCACGCCGGCGGCGATCGCTGCCGGCATGCCGAGCCGGCTGCCCTTGACGTGCGCGATCAGCCCGACCGCCATCCCGAGCGGCCCCGCGATCGCTTCGAGCCGCAGGAAGAAGGCCGCGAAGGCCAGCACGAACCCGGCGATCGCCAGAGGCGTCGCGAAGCGCGGCGAGGCCTCGATCGGTGCGAACGGGTCCGCCTCGGTGGCGGCGTCCGTGGGCTCCGATGCGCCGGACTCGGCGGGGGAAGGGGACATGGCTCGTGATCCTGGTCGACGCCGGACCGGTTCGTGATCGACCTGGTCGGCCCGGGCGAGGCCCAGGCTACCCGCCGGTAGGGTCGCGGCTCCGACGTGGGAGGGCTGCGTGAGCGATCTGGAGATGGCCAACGACGAGGTCGATGTGTTCCTCGACGAGGAGCGGGTCCTACGCCTGGCGACCCTGGACGACGATGGGTGGCCCGCCGTCGCGCCGGTCTGGTTCGTGTGGCACGAGGGAGCGTTCTGGGTGTGGAACCTCGAACGGGCCAAGCGCACGCCCCGCTTGCGGTCCGGCACCCGGTGCGCCTTCACCGTCGACGGCGGCGTCGAGTACGTCGAACTGCGGGGCGCGTCGGGCCGGCTCGAGTACCGCTTCGTCGATGAGGACGACGTCCCGCACGAGGTGCGGGTGGGTTTCTCCCGCAAGTACCTCCACACCGACGAGCCGCTCCAGCCCGCCGACCACCACGCGTGGATCCGGTTCGAACCGACGACCCTGGCGACCTGGGACTTCCGCAAGCGTTACGGCCGACCCGACGGTTGATGCGGGGCCTGGGAACGTCCGGCGCAGCGGGCGAACGCGCTACCGCGTGACGCGGCGTAACCGCACCCTCACCGTCCCGGCTGGTGTCGGCCACCGTGCGGGCCGCCTCCGACGGGCAGATCGTGCCACCTCGACGTCGCTGTTCGAGCAGGTCGACGACCGTGCGTTCGAGAGCTCGGTCGACGGGACGGAGCTTGCGGACCCGGTCCGCCGACGGCTCAGGCGGTCAGGACCTTCAGCGCCGAGCGAGCGGCGTGGTAGCCGCACATCCCGTGGACCCCGGCGCCCGGCGCGGTGGACGATGAGCAGAGGTACACCCCGGGTACCGCCGTCCGGTAGGGGTCGGTGGACAGTCGCGGCCGCGCGAGCAGCTGCGTCGGGGTGCTGGCACCACCGGCGATGTCCCCGCCGTGGAGGTTGGGGTTCCCGGCCTCGAGGTCGGCCGGGGTGCTGGCGTGACGGGCGACGATCCGGTCGGCGGTCCCGGGTGCGAAGCGTTCGAGCTCCGCCTCGATGAGCGGCGCAGCGTCGCCGGCCCAGCCGTGCGGGACGTGGGCGTAGGTCCAGATCGGCACGATGCCGTCGACCTCCCGGGAGCGGTCGGCGACCGCGGGCTGGGCGACGAGGACGAAGGGACGGTCAGCCGGCTGTCCCGCGGCGACCGCGGCCTCGGCTGCGGCGAACCGTTGGAAGGTGCCGCCGAGGTGGAGCGTGCCGGCCTTGCGCGCCTGCTCGTCGGTCCAGGGGATGCCCCCGCGGACCGCCAGGTCGAGCTTGAAGGCCGCCGGGCCGTAGGTCCACCGCTCCGTTCGGCGGCGGGCCGGCTCGGGCATGCGGGTGCCAAGGATCTGGGCGAGCTGGGTCGGCGAGGTGTCGAACAGCGCGACCCGGGCACGCGGGAGCTCGGCGAAGTCGCGGACGTGATGGCCGGTGACGACCTGGCTGCCCAGGTCCTCGAGGTAGGCGACCATCGCCTTCCAGATGCTCTGCGACCCGCCGACGGCTGACGGCCAGCCGTAGGCGTGCCCGGCGGCGCCGAGCACGAGCGCGACGGCGGTGGTCATCGGTTGGTCGAGCCGGCCGATCGTGTGCGCGGCGATGCCACCGAACAACGCCGCCCCGCGGTCGGTCGGGAAGGTGGCGGCGACCGCAGACGCCGGCAGCAGGGCCGGCGGACCGTTGCGGGCCAGGACCAGGGGGTGCGTCGGGAGCCGCAGCTGCGGACCGAGCAGGCTCTCGGTCAGCGCGTCGATGTTGCGCGACGGGTGGCCGAAGATCCGCTCCCAGGCGGCGGCGTCCGGACCCAGGTCGGCGAGCGTCGCGGCCAGGTCACGGTGCATCACCGCAGCGGGCTGGTCGTCCAGCGGGTGGACCAGGGGGATCTCGGGATGCGCCCAGGACAGCCCGTAGCGCTCGAGCGGCAGGGTGCGGAAGAAGGGCGAGGCGATCCCCATCGGGTGCACGGCCGAGCAGTGGTCGTGCCACAGACCGGGGACGTCCGGATCCTCGTAGCTGCGGGTGCCGCCGCCAGGTTCGTCGGCCGCCTCGAGCACCGTGACGTGGAAGCCCTCGCGGGCCAACGCGAGCGCCGCCGCCAGCCCGTTCGGCCCGGACCCGACGACGACCGCGTCGGTGTCGCGACGGCGGGGGGTGGTCACGGGACGCTCCTGCGGCCGGGGTCGGTCACCGGGCGGAGGCCACGGTAGCGGGACGCCGGCGTGAGCCGCCGTCCGCGATCCCTGCGGGACCGGCAGGGATCCGCCTCACCGCTCGATGGCGATCCCTGCCAGCACACGTGTTCCCCGGTGGAGCAAGGGGCACTGGCAGGGATCTCCCTCACCCGTCGGTGTCGATCCCTGCCATCGCGGGGTCGGCGCCGTCGTCGGCTCCAGGACCGGCCGGACTCCCTGGCCCGGCGAGGCCGACGCGGACGAACAGCAGGGGTGCGATGCCCCCGACCCAGGCGCCGACCAACGCGTAGCGGACGTAGCGCAGCACCAGCGCGACCGGCTCCTCGCCACCCGGGAACACCGCACCGAGGCCCTGCCAGAACACGACCACGCCGACCAGCCCGACCAGGACCCGCAACACGCGACGGCCGATCGGACCACCGTGGTCGAACCCACCGCGCGCGTGGAGCAGCGCCAGTCCGATGCCGAACCCGGCCAGCGTCGCGGCGGGGGTGACGACGTGGGACGCCCCGGTGGCCACCGTCGGGTCCGGCAGGCCGGGCCACGGGAAGCTCACGTTGATCAGGCGCCCGGCCAGCAGCGTGGCCGGCGCGATCAGCAGCAGCGACGCCGCAACGGACCCCAGGATCTGCTCGCCGACCGTCAGCCGCTGCACCCAGGCCTTGCCGCGGGGCGCGACCCACAGGTACAGCACCACCAACAACGCCCCGAGCGACCAGCCGACCAGCAGGTCCTCGAGGAAGTGCGCCCCGAGGTGCACCCGGGACCACCCGATCGCGGCGATCAGCGCGATCAACGCGATCCGCACGGGCCAGCCCTTGAGCGACGCCGCCAGCAGGCCCCAGATCGCCGCCGCGTTCTGGGAGTGCCCGGACGGCAGCCCGAAGGAGGTCTCGGGCGCGAGCTCCAACGACGGGTCGAGGAAGGCCGGCCGCGGGGTCGTGAAGATGAGCTTCGCGATCCCGTTCACCCCGGCGGTCACCAGCAGCATGATCCCGAGCCGGATCCCGAGCTTGCGGCTGATCGCCCAGTACAGCAGCGGGAACACGAGGAGGTAGAACTCCTCGTCCCCGAGGAAGGTGATCACCGCCAGGATCGGCGTGAGCCAGCCGACCTGGTCCTGCAGTTCTTCCGCCCTCGCCAGTTGCGCGTCGTACCCGCGGGGGTCGGGGCCCCGCGCCCAGCCCTGCTCGGCCTCGCGTTCGGCCAGGACGTCGACGACGCGGTCGGGGTAGTCGGTGAGGATCCCGTGCACGCCAGCGTCGAGGATGCGGTGCATCTGCTCGGGATCGTTGACGGTCCACACCTGCACGTCGATGCCGAGCCGTTCGGCCGCCCGGACGAAGCCGGGAGTGATGACCTGCCGCCCATCGAAGGTCTCGGGCACCTGGTAGAGCTGGCCGGGCGGGGTCCACCAGGGGTGCAAGCCGACCAGGTGACGGACGTAGAAGTCGTAGGTCTCCGACTCGGGCATGTTCGTCGGCACACCGGGGAGCTGCTCGCGCACCGGTCGGAGGTAGTCCTCGCTGAAGGAGGCGACGGTCACCGTGTCCTGCCGGTCGTACGCGACGATCAGGTCGATCGTCGGCTGGATGATGTCCATGCCACCGTCGGTCTTGAGCTCGATCACGAGGTGCGTGTCCGGGAAAGCCTCGAACACCTCCCGGAGGGCCGCGTGGCGCACGCCCTGCCCCCGGAAGGGCGTGTCCCCGGCATCGTCCTCCCAGGTGTAGCCCGCATCCAGCGCCTGGAGCTCTGCCAGGGTCAGTTCGTTGACGGGTCCCGTCCCGTCGGTGGTGCGGTCGACGGTCCCGTCGTGGATCGTGACGATCTCGCCGTCGGCGGTGATCTGCAGGTCCATCTCGAGGGTGTCCGCGCCCAGGTCGAGCGCGGCCTCGAAGGCTTCCATCGTGTTCGGGGGCGCGTGACCCTGCGCACCTGCGTGGGCGATGATCGACACCTCGCGCTCCGCGAAGTGCGGCACCGGGTCGATCGGGTCGACCTGCAGCCAGGCTGCCGCGACGAGCCCGGCCGACACGGCGGCCAGGACCGTCAGCCAGCGCCGAGCTCGACGCGGCCGGCGCTCCCCATCAGCACGCTCTCCCATGGCGGGCACCGTAGTCGCTCGGTCCCCACGAGCATGCCCCTGAGGACACCCCCGGGGCGTCGTGCCCATCTCCCCGGAGGGTGCCCCTGTGGGGCCGGTTCTGATCGACGTTGCCCCGGCGGCGATCCCGGCCCCACGTCGACACCCTGCTGGAGGCACCTTTCAGCCACCTTTCGGTCTCGCTTCAGCACGACCCGAGCGGCCAACGGCGGCCGGCGTACACTCCCTCCGATGGGCAGGGAACCGCTCTGCCGTGCTGCCTGGAGGCGATGATCGAACAGGGCCGTTCGGGACCGCTGCGACCAGGACCGGTCGCGCGGCTGCCTCCGCCCGGAACCCCGGATCTCCAGCCCGAACGGCGCCGGCTGGTCACGGTCACGGCCGCGCCCGGGTGGGGGAAGTCCCAGCTCGTGGAGGCACTGACCGCCGACCGCGCCCGAGGGTGGCTCACGCTCGATCCGTCAGCCGGTAGCGGCGGGTTCGCCGACGCCCTGCTCGACCTCGCCGGAGTCGACCCGCCGCCGACAGGTGCACTGGAGCCCGATCAGGATCCGCGCACGGCCGTCCCTACGATCCTGACCGCGTGGAGGAGTGCCGGCCTCGAGGTGGTCATCCTCGACGATGCCCACGAACTCGTGGCCACCGACGGTCTGCCACTCCTGCGAGGACTGGTCGAGACCCCGGAACCGGGACCGCAGCTGATCCTGGTGTCACGCGTCGATCTCGGGCTGGTCGACGACCGACGTCGCGGTCGTGGCGACGTCCTGGAGGTCGACGCCCGTCACCTGGCGCTGGATGCCTCGACCGTGACCGACCTGCTCGACCGGGACCTGGCCCGTGATCCCGCGCTCGCCGCACGGTTGGTCGACGCCACCGGTGGCTGGCCGACGCTGGTCCAGCTCCTGGTCGACGAGCTCCGCCCCCACCCTCCGGAGCGGCGCGCCGCCGAGATCGAAGCCGCGACCCGGCCCGGAGGCCCGCTCGCCAGCTACCTCGCGAGTGAGGTGTTCGCCAGCCTCGACGACGCCGACCGCGAGGTCCTCGCGCGGACCACCCTGATCGGTTCCGGCGCACGGGAGCTGATCGGACGCCTGGTCGGAGCACCTGACCAACTGGATGTCCTGCTCCGGCGCGGACTCGTCGTCAGCGACCCGCCGACCCGCGACCACATACGCGTCGTGCCGGCGGTACGCAAGGTCCTCCAGAGCGCGCTGCTGCCGGAGCTCGACCCGGACGGACGGATGGTCGTCGAGACCGCCGAGACCTTGGCGCGGGAGGGCGCGGTCACGGAAGCCCTGGAGGTGCTGACGGTGGCCGGACCGGCTCCCGCGATCGGCGTGCTCCTCGAGGAACACGGGCACCGGCTGCTACGAGCAGGGGAGCTGCGCACCGTCGCTCGTGCCGCACAGGTGCTTCCCGACCAGCAGCGGACCCCCGCGCTGGACCAGCTCCACGCGCAGGCGCTGGCGTTCCTCGGCGATTGGGTCGGTGCGCTGGATGTGCTCGGGCCCTCACCGTGGCCGGAGGGTGGCCCGGTGCCGCTGGAGGTGGGCCTCAACGTCGGTCTGATCCACCACCTGCGCGGCGACCTGGAGCAGGCGCTGCACTGGTACGACCGCGCCGAGGGGGATCCCGACGCCGTGGGAGGGACCCGCGCGGAGCTCGACGCGTGGCGCGCCACAGCCCGCTGGCTCCGCGGTGAGCACGACGCGTCCCGTGACGCCGCCGAGGCTGCGATGCGGGGCGCCACGGTCACCGCTGACGACGCCGCACTATCCCTGGCCCATACGGCCGCAGCGCTCCTGGCGGCCAGCGACGGTGACCGCCACGCCAACGAGGCCCACTACCGCCAGGCCCTCCGTGCGGCGGAACGTGCCGGGGACCGCATGCAGGAGGCGCGGATCCGGACCAACTGGGGATCCCACCACCTCGAGGAGGGCGACTACCTCGAGGCACGTGAGCAGACCGACCACGCGATCGAACTGGCCGAACGTGCCGGCTTCGCGATGATCGCCGGCATCGCCCACTGCAACCGGGCCGAGATCATGTTGCGCACGGGGGACCTCGACCAGGCGATCGCGGACGCGGAGCAGGCCCGCCGCATCCTGGCGGAGGTGGGTGCACGGACGGAGGCCTACGCCCACCACCTGCTGGGGGCCGCCCGGACCGAGCGGGGCGAGCTGGCCCTGGCTGGCCAGGCCTTCGAACGCTCCCGGCGCCTGGCGGAACCGGCCGGCGACCGCCAGGCGATGGTGCCGGCCGAGATCGGCCTGGCCGGTGTGCTGGCGACCAGCGACCCGGAAGCGGCGATGGCAGCCGCCAACCGTGCCCTGGAGCTCGATGGCGGGATGCTGACGGCCGAGGCTCACCTCGCGGCAGCCTGGATCGCGCTGTGGCAGGGCGACGCGACGGCCGCCCGAGAGCACGCCTCGTCGGCCCACCACCACGCCACCGAGCGGGACAACCGTGCTGCCGTGGCCGAAGCGACGACCTGTCTGGCCCTGACCGGAGACGACCCGGTGGCGGGGCTGCGTGAGGCGCTGCTGCTGTGGCGGGAGCTCGACACGCCGATCTGGACGACGCGGGTCGAGCTCGCCGTGGCACTCCGCTCGTCCGACCCGGAGGAACGGGCGCAGGCCGGCTGGCTGGAGCGGCGCCTCGCCGGCATGGGCTGCCCGCCCCCACGAGGCAGCGTGGCCCACCGACTGCTCGTCAACGTCCAGACGCCGACACGGACGCTGATCCGTGCGTTGGGCGGGTTCGTAGCCGAACGCGACGGCCACACCCTGACACCCAGCGAGTGGGGATCACGCAAGGCCCAGGACCTGGTGAAGATCCTGGTGGTCCGCGGGGAGCGTGGCATCGCGCGTGAGGAGCTCGCGGACCTGCTGTGGCCGGACCAGCCGTACGACCAGGTCGGCAACCGCCTGTCGGTCGCGTTGAGCCTGGCGCGGACCGCGCTGGCCGGCGACCGCGACATCCGTCCCATCGTGAGCCAGGGGGTGGTGGTCCGACTGGACCCCGAGGCGGTCGACGTCGACGTCCACCTGTTCGCCCGCAGTGCCGACGCCGCGTTACGGGCCGCCCAGTCCGAGGAGGACACCGCCGTCAGTCAACTCCTCCAGGCCGAGGAGCTCTACGGCGGCGACCTGTTCGCCAGCGAGGAGGATGCGGGCTGGGTGATGGACCGGCGCCTCGCCTTGCGCACCACCTACCTCGAGGTGACCCGCACCATCGCCCGGCTGGTCCAGCACGACGATCCCGACCTGGCGATCCGGATGCTGCTGCGCCTGCTCGATCAGGAGGGCTACGACGAACCCGCGCACCTCAACCTCTGCGTCGCGATGCTGCGCGCCGGGCGGCACGGGGAGGCCCGCCAACGGTTCCGTCTGTACGAGAGCCGTATGCAGGAACTCGACCTGCCGGTGGTGCCGTTCCACGAGCTGCTGCACGCCGCTCAGGGCCGCGAACGCGCGGCCAGCTGAACGAGCACCGTGCGGCCTGCGACCCGGCTGGGCGCGAGCCGAACAGGTGCGTGAGTTGCCGGACCCGAGGGCGCACGATGCACCTCGGCGAGGATGTCGGGGCGACATCCGGACCTCACAGGGGCAGGCTCCGGACCTGATCGTGACGACGCGGTCGGGTTCCAGCGCCAGCAGACCACACCTCGACCTGCGCCAGGGGCGCTGAGCACCGGAGACCACCATGAACCTACGATCCGTGACGCTGCGGCTCACCGCCTGCGCGAGTGCCGGACTCCTGCTCGCCGCCTGTTCGATCGAGGGCCTGATCCAGCGGGGGTTGTCCCAGATCGAGGGCGTCGACAGCGTGGACTGGGACTTCGGCGAGGAGGGAGGTGGGTTCCGTATCACCTCCGACGAGGGCGAGGTCCTCTCGTTCGAGGGCGACGCCGAGGGGCGGTCCACGATGACGACGCCCGAGGGGACGGTGACGACCACGGTCACCGACGACATCCCCTCGGAAGTGACCTCCGCGGTCGACCTCCCAAGCGGACTCACCCAGGTCGTGGTCACGGAGATGACCACGAGCGACGGAGACGCGGTGGCGGTGCAGGCCGAGGTCCAGGGGGATTTCGACACGTTGCTCGACGACCTCGAGGCATCGCTCGCCAGCCGGTGGGGTGAGGTGCAGCGGGTGGTCATGGCTCCCGGGATCATGGCCAACCTCGTCGCGGGCGACCCCGACGGAGATGTGGGGGTCACCGTGGCCCTGATCTTCGAGGAGGACCGCGACGAGGGCATGCTGCAGGTGATGGTCTTCAACCCATGACCTGACGAGGCTGGTCGAGGAGCCCGCGGAAGCACCGGAGCGAGCACCCGACGACGCTTCGAGCATCGGACCGTCACCTCGACGGTCGTGAGCGTCTAGGTTGCGCGCCGCGCCGGGCCGTGGTGCCGGTCTCGCGTGGTGGGTGGTGGACCTGCCGCGGTCGTGGGTGGTGGGCCCACACCTGCTCGTCCGACGTCCCTGCGCTGCGTCGCTGTCGTGCCGTCGCGCTACCAGAGAGGTCTTGCCGTGTCCGAAGGACCGTCCGTCCCCACCGAGGAACAGGACCCCGCGGGTGGGGACAACCCGCTCGAGCGGTTCTTCAAGCTCCGCGAGCACGGCACGACCGTGCGGACCGAGGTCATCGCCGGGGCGACGACCTTCCTCGCGATGGCCTACATCGTCTTCGTCAACCCGGACATCCTGAGCGCGACCGGGATGGACTTCGGCGCGGTGTTCGTCGCCACCTGCCTGGCAGCGGCGATCGGGACGCTCATCATGGGCCTGTGGGCGAAGCTGCCCATCGCGCAGGCGCCGGGGATGGGGCTCAACGCCTTCTTCGCGTTCACCGTCGTGCTCGGCATGGGCATCGACTGGGAGGTGGCCCTGGCGGCAACCTTCGTGTCGGGTGTCCTGTTCCTCCTGCTGACCGTCACCGGGCTCCGCGAGCGCATCATCAACGCGATCCCGATGCCGATGAAGCTCGCGGTCGGTGCGGGCATCGGGTTGTTCATCGCCTTCATCGGACTGAAGAACGCCGAGATCATCGTCCCCTACGAGCCCACCGCCGTGACCCTCGGCGACCTGGGCAACCCGAACACCTTGCTCGCGATCTTCGGGCTGATCGTCACCGCCCTGCTGCTCCTCCGTGGCCTCAAGGGCGCCGTGTTCTACGGGATCATCATCACCGCCGTGGCGGGAGTGATCTTCGGGCTCGCCGCCGCACCCAGTGCCGTCGTCTCGACCCCGCCGAGCCTGGCACCGACCTTCGGGGCGGGACTGGCCGCACTGCCCGAACTGCTGACCGCGCAGATGCTGATCGTGGTGTTCACGATGCTGTTCGTCGACTTCTTCGACACCGCGGGGACGCTCATCGCCGTGACCAACCAGGCCGGGCTGCTGACCCCTGAGGGGGAGCTGCCGAACGGCGGCCGCGCGCTGGTCTCCGACGCGACGGCCACGATCGCTGGTGGCGTGCTCGGTACCTCGACGACCACCTCCTACATCGAGTCCTCCGCCGGGGTCGGTGCGGGTGGGCGTACCGGACTCACCTCGGTGGTGACGGCCGGGCTGTTCCTGCTGACCCTGCTGTTCTCACCTCTGCTGTCCGCGGTCACGCAGTACGTGACCGCACCGGCGCTGATCATCGTCGGGGTGATGATGGCCAAGGGCCTCGGCCAGATCGCGTGGGACCGGATGGAGATCGCCATCCCCGCCTTCGTGACCGTGATCACGATGCCGCTGACCTTCTCGATCGCCAACGGCATCGCGCTGGGACTGATCCTCTACCCGCTGCTCA
>PWTE01000202.1 GCA_003563915.1 Nitriliruptoraceae bacterium | reverse complement strand
GCGTCGTACTCGTACATGTACTGCCCGACCCAGCCGAACAGCAGCGACTGGGCGAAGGGTGACGCGGAAGGGGTCTCGACCTCACGGATCTGCACACGCCGAGCCTGCAGGTCGCGGAGCAGGTCCTTCAGCGCCGGGAGGTCGAAGACGTCCTGGAGGCACTCGCGGGTGGCCTCGAGCAGGATCGGGAAGCTGGGGTAGCGCGACGCGACCTGCAGGAGGTTCGCGGCGCGCTGGCGCTGCTGCCATAGCGCGGTGCGCTTGCCGGGCATGCGGCGGGGGAGGAGCAGGGCGCGTCCAGCGGCCTCGCGGAAGGTGGTCGTGAACAGTGCCGTGCCCGACAGCTGGTCGACCACCAGCTGCTCGACGTCGTCGGGGTCGATGGTGAGCTCGGGGAGCAGGGTGCCGGCGGCGGCCGGGGCGCCCCCGTCGAGGCCGGCGTCCGCGCCCCAGCCGTCCCCGTCGGCGCCTGTGCCGGCCCAGCCACCGCCGCCCCCATCGCCCCACGCCTCCTGGAGGCGCAGCACGATGCCGTCGTCGGTCCACATCACCTCGGGGTCGAAGCCGGCGTCGGTCAGCCGCCGCTCGATCGCCATCGCCCACGGCGCGGTGACCTGGGCGCCGAAGGGGGTGAGGATGCACACGCGCCAGTCGCCGAGCTCGTCGCGGAACCGCTCGACGACGATGGTCCGGTCGTCGGGGAGGTGACCGGCTGCGTCGAGCTGTTCCTCGAGGTAGCCGACGAGGTTGTCCGCCGCCCACGCGTCGAGGTCGTGCTCGGCGCGCAGCCGTGCTACCTCGGCGTCCCTGTCGGCCTGAGCCCGAGCCAACACCTCGCGGTGGAACGCCCCGATGGCGCGGCCGAGCTCGTAGGGCCGGCCGGGCCCGTCGCCGTGCCAGAAGGGCAGCTTGCCGGGCTCGCCGGGGGCGGGGGTGACGACGACGCGTTCGTGGGTGATGTCCTCGATGCGCCAGGTGGAGGCGCCGAGCAGGAAGGTCTCGCCGGGGCGGGACTCGTGGACCATCTCCTCGTCGAGCTCGCCGACGCGGGTGCCGTCGGGCAGGAACACGCCGAACAGGCCGCGTTCGGGGATCGTGCCGGGGTTGGTGACAGCCAGGCGCTGGGCACCGCCGCGGCCGCGGACCGTGCCGGCGTCGCCGTCACCGTCGAGGCGGTCCCACACGATGCGGGGCCGCAGCTCGCTGAACTCGTCGGACGGGTAGCGCCCCGCGAGCAGGTCGAGCACGGCGTGCATGACCTCGTCGGACAGCTCGCGGAAGGGCGCGGCGCGGCGGACGAGCGCGGCCAGCGCGTCGACGTCCCAGGTGTCGAGCGCCGCCATCGCGACGACGTGCTGGGCGAGCACGTCCAGGGGGTTGCGGGGGTAGCGCATCGCCTCGATGTCGCCGTCGTGCATGCGGCGGGCGACGACGGCGGTCTCGACCAGGTCGCCCCGGAACTTCGGGATCAGCACGCCGCGGGAGGGCTGGCCGACCTGGTGGCCGGCGCGGCCGATGCGTTGCAGGCCGCGGCTGACCGCGCCGGGGGAGGCGACCTGCACGACCAGGTCGACCGCGCCCATGTCGATGCCGAGCTCGAGGCTGGAGGTGGCGACCAGCCCGCGGAGCTTGCCCGACTTGAGCTCGTCCTCGATCTGCAGCCGGCGTTCGCGGGACAGCGAGCCGTGGTGCGCCTTGACCAGTTCCTCGGGTGGATGCTCGGGCGGTTCGGCCAGGGCCAGTTCGAGTTCCTCGCCGGACAGGCCCTGGTCGCGCAGCTGCTGTTCGCGCTGCCGGTCGGCGTGCAGCTCGTTGAGCTTGGTCGCGAGGCGTTCCGCCAGTCGCCGGGCGTTGACGAAGATGAGGGTGGAGCGGTGCTCCAGGACCAGGTCGAGCAGCTTCGGATGCACCGCCGGCCAGATGGACCGGCGGGTCGGTCCGGCCGCGGCCGGACCGGATGCGAGCTCCAGGTCGTCGCCGCGCGGGACCTCCTGACCCAGTTCGCTCATGTCCGGGACGGGGACGACGACCTGCAACCCGAGGGGCTTGCGCACCCCGGCATCGACGATCGTGACCGGACGGGGTCCGTCGTCGGTGTAGCCGCCGAGGAACCGGGCCAGCTCCTCGAGCGGCCGCTGGGTGGCGCTCAGCGCGATCCGCTGTGGCGGTTGGCGGGGTGTCGCGGCGCTGTCATCGGCGCCGTCCTGGTCCGCGCCGAACAGGACCTCGTGCTCGAGTCGCTCCAGGGTCAGCGCCAGGTGGGTGCCGCGCTTGGTGGGGGCCAGGGCGTGGATCTCGTCGATGATGACCGCCTCGACGTGGCGGAGGGTCTCGCGCGCCTGCGAGGTCAGCATCAGGTACAGGGATTCGGGCGTGGTGATGAGGATGTCGGGCGGGTTCCGCCGCATCCGTTGACGCTCCTGCGCTGGGGTGTCGCCGCTGCGCACGCCGACCTCCGGGCGGTGGACGGGGTGGCCATCGCGTTCGGCGGCCAGCCGGATCCCTTCCAGCGGGGCGCGCAGGTTGCGGTCCACGTCCACCGCCAGCGCCCGCATCGGCGAGACGTAGACCACCCGTAGTCGCTGCTCCCTCGGCGGGGGCGGGGCGGCGGTCAGCCGGTCGATCGCCCACAGGAACGCGCTGAGGGTCTTGCCGGACCCCGTCGGCGCGAGGATCAGCGTGTGGTCCCCGTCGGCGATGGCGGGCCAGCCCTGCGCCTGCGCGCCGGTCGGTTCCCGGAAGGTGGTCGTGAACCAGGTCCGCACCGGGTCCGAGAACCGCGCGAGCGCATCGCCCCCAGCCGCGGGGGAGGAGGCGGCACCACCGGCGTCGTCGATCATCGCGCCGACCGTACCCCGACCCTGTGACGGACCGGTCCATGTCACCGCCACGTTGTGGTGCGATATCCACAGCCCGTGACGTCGCCGGTCGCTGGTGGACCACCGGTGCGACGCTGGCGCCTTGGAGGGCGCATGGCACTCGAACGGGGACAGGTCCATCTACGGAGCTCTGGGCTCCTCACGCTCCGTGACGAACAACTGGTCCGTTTCGGCACCCTCGAACCGCATCAGGTGATCAGGTCTTCCTTGGCGAACGGCGATCGGTACGGCCCCGCTCTCAGGACCCTGGGCCTTCCCCCTGATCTCGCGGTGCTCGCGTGTTCCACCTTCGTCGCCGCAGCGGGTTACGGCATCCCGGATCTCGCCGCCGGCACCGGCTACACCAGCTACCACGCGCTCGCGCTACCGGACCTCCGGCATCTCCCGGGCAAGCATCGTCACAGCTACGAGCTCTGGCCGACCGCGACCATCGGAGGTCGCCCTGATCCGCGGGATCCCGTGCACTTCGACCTCGTCATCGCCGTGCTGCCGTTGGCCGAGATCGCCGCCAGGACGGGCTCGCCCGGGCAACGACGCGAGCTCCGCCGACGGTTGCTCCCGCGCTTCGCCCCGCTCCTCGCAGCGTTCCAGGGTCCCTACCCGATCCCACCCGACTGAGTGGCAGGTCCGACGGTTACCCTGAGGCAAGAGAGGAGCGAGGCGATGGCGATCATCCCCCGGACGGTCATCACCGTCGACACGACCCCGCAGCTACTCGAGGACGGGGTCACCGTCATCCACGAGGCCGCGCTCGAAGGAGACGAGGACCTGAAGGTCGGGGATCAGGTACTGCTCTTCGACGGTGAGCACACCTACCGGTCGGCCATGGTCACGGCACATGACGGCGATCTCTGGCAGGTAACCCTGCACCCAGGGCGCTGACGCGAGCGCTTGCGGCCAACGAAAGCCGCCGAACCCTCCCGCCCCACCCGAGGTCCGCGTCTGACCGACTCCCCCGACTCCCCGACCGGGCGACCTGGCCGTCCTGACCGCCCGGCGGCGCCGAAGCCCCGTCGTACGCTTCGCCGCCACCTCGAGGGAGCCGACCGGTGACCACCGCTGTGGTCCTCTACACCCGTGATCTGCGGGTCCACGACCACCCGCCGCTCGCCGCGGCCTGCCGTCGCGCCGACACCGTCGTGCCGCTGTTCG
>PWTE01000117.1 GCA_003563915.1 Nitriliruptoraceae bacterium | reverse complement strand
TCCCGGCGATGGTGGAAGCGGCCGACGCGATGGTGAAGGCGGCCAAGGTGGAACTGGTCTCGTTCGAGAAGACCGGCGGCGGCTACGTGACCGCGGTGGTCCGCGGCGACGTGGCGGCGGTCAAGGCCTCGGTCCAGGCCGGGGTCCTCGGCGCCGAGCGTGTCGGCGAGATGACCAGCAGCCACGTGATCGCCCGTCCTCACGCGGATGTCGACCAGGTGCTGCCACTCGGCCGTGGCGACGACGACGCAGCCTGATCCACGCCTGCGCAGGCCGGCAGGTCGTCAAGCCGGATCTACAAGGCCGTTGACGAGGAAGGTGGTGGCGCATGCTGCTCGGACGGGTCGCTGGCACGTTGGTGGCTAGCCGTAAGGACCCCTCGATCGAGGGGCACAAGCTGCTGCTCGTGCGCACGTTGGACATCGAAGGTGCGGAGACCGGCCAGTTCGTGGTCGCCATGGATGCCGTGGGCGCCGGGGTCGACGAGGTGGTGATGGTCGCGCAGGGCAGTTCCGCCCGGCAGACCGACGTCACCCGGGACCGGCCCTGCGACGCCGTGGTGATGGCGATCGTGGACTCCTGGGAGGTCGACGGCCAGGAGCGGTTCCACAAGTACCACCAGGCGGGTGACCCATGAAGCCCCTCCCCGCAGAGGAGATCCAGGCCATCATCGCCCGGGTCCAGCAGCGCCTGGGTGAACACACCGACGGGGCCGGAGGTGCGCTGCGGGGCCAGGACGCCCTGTCGAAGGAGGCCGAGGAACAGCTCGGCGACGGCGTGTTCGCCACCGTGGACCACGCGGTGCAGGCAGCCGGCCGGGCCTTCGAGGCGTTCCGCACTGCCGGCCTGGAGGTCCGCAAACGCATCATCGCCGCCGTACGCGCGTCGATGCTGGAGCACGCGCAGGAACTGGCCGAGATGGCCCACGTGGAGACCGGGCTCGGCCGCGCCGCCGACAAGGTCCACAAGAACCGGCTGGTCACCACCAAGGCCCCCGGACCCGAGGACCTTGAACCGCAGACCTCCACCGGCGACCAGGGCATGACCGTCACCGAGTTCGCGCCCTTCGGCATCGTCGCGGCGATCACCCCGACGACCAACCCGACGTCGACCATCATCAACAACACGATCTCGATCGTGTCCGCGGGCAACGCGGTCGTGTTCAACCCGCATCCGGCGGCCAAGCAGGTCTCCGCCTACAACGTCCGGCTGATCAACCGCGCGATCGTCGCCGCCGGCGGGCCGCCGGACCTGGTCACCGCGGTCGCCGAGCCCACCATCGCCACCGCCAAGGACCTGATGCACCACCCCGACGTCCGGCTGCTGCTGGTGACCGGCGGGCCCGGGGTCGTGCAGGAGGCGTTGAAGACCGACAAGCGGGCGGTCACCGCGGGTCCGGGCAACCCGCCGGTGGTCGTCGACGAGACCGCCGACCTCGACCAGGCTGCCCGCGACATCGTCCGTGGCGCGTCGTTCGACAACAACGTGATCTGCACCGACGAGAAGACGACCATCGCGCTCGCGTCGATCGCCGACCGGCTGATCCAGGCGATGGGCCGCCACGGCGCCTACGCGCTCAAGGAGCACGAGCTGCGTCGGCTCGAACGGGTCATCTTCGCGGAGATGGGTCCCCCCAACAAGCCGGGCCGGATCAACCCCCAGTGGATCGGCAAGGATGCCGGCAGGATCCTGGCCGAGATCGGGGTCCGCGCCGACGACGACGTCCGGTTACTGGTGGCCCCGGTCCCGACCGAGCACAACCTGGTCTGGACCGAGCAGATGATGCCGGTCATGCCGGTGACCCGGGTCCACGACGTCGACCGGGCCATCGACCTCGCGCGCCGTTCCGAGCATCTGTTCCGACACACCGCCGCGATCCACTCCACCAACGTGGACGTCATCACCCGGATGGCGCGGGTCATGAACTGCTCCATCTTCGTCGCCAACGGCCCGACCTTCAGCGGCCTCGGACACGAAGGCGAGGGCTTCTGCTCCTTCTCCATCGCCCCCCCCACCGGCGACGGCATGACCCGCCCCCGAACCTTCTCGCGCGAGCGGCGGATCACGCTGGTCGGCTCGCTGCGGATCGTGTAGCCATGGACCCCTCGATCGCGATCCTCGAGCTGGCGTCGATCGCCCGCGGCATCCGCGTGGGTGACGCGATGGTCAAACGCTCGCCGCTGGACGTCCTGCGGGCCGGGACGGTGCACCCGGGCCGCTACCTCGTCCTGGCTGGCGGGCTGACCGCCGACGTCGAGGAGGCGGTGGACGCCGGTCGCGATGCCGCTGGCGACGGGCTGCTCGACGTGACCTTCCTGCCCGACGTGCACCCCGACGTCGTCGCGACCCTCGGCGGGGTCCGCCGTGCGGGCGGCGAGGCGCTCGGCGTGGTCGAGACCAGCACCGTCGCCGCGGCCGTGCAGGCAGCCGACGCCGGCCTCAAGCACGCGGAGGTCACCCTCCGCGACCTGCGCCTGGCGGACGACCTGGGCGGCAAGGCCTATGCACTGTTCGCCGGCCCGGTCAGCGAGGTCGAGGTCGCGGTCGATGAAGCGGTCGCCCGCATCACCCACGCCGCGCACGTGATCGAGCACCTGGTGATCGCGCAGCTCCACGAGGAGATGGACGCGCTGCTGGTCGCCGACGCACGGTTCCTCCCGCACCTGACCGACGCACGGAAGGGCAGCTGATGCAGCTCGGACGCGTGATCGGCACCGTGGTCTCCACGGTCAAGGCTGCGGGACTGGACGGCGTGCGTTTCCTGCTGGTCCAGCCCCTCGACCGCCAGCAGCAACCCAAGGGCGACCCGCTGGTCGCCGCCGACGCCGTCGCGATGGCCGGCCCGGGCGAACTGGTCCACTACGTCGGCGCACGCGAAGCCGCCCAGGCGCTACCCGAGACCTTCGTGCCCGTGGACCACGCGATCGTCGGGATCGTCGACGAGGTCCAGGAGGTCGGACCGTGAAGGTCGCACGCGTCACCGGCACGATCGTCTCGACGATCCAGCACCCCACGTTCGATGACGACAAGCTCCTGCTGTGCGATGTGCTGGATGCCTCGGGCCACCCGGGCGGCAGCTACGTGATCGCCGTGGACCTCGTCGGCGCCGGCACCGGCGAGACGGTCCTGATCCTGGACGAAGGCACCTCCGCGCGACAGGCCGTGGGCGCCTCCAGCGGGCCGCTCCGCACGATCGTGGTCGGCATCGTCGACCAGATCACCGACGACGACGGCACCTGGAGCGACCCGGTCTGACTCGCGCCAGCTGCGGCGACGACCGGTCCCTGCCTGGCCGATCCAGACCTGCCCTCCCCCACCGCCCGGTTGGAACAGCCCGTATCCTGGCATCCTGCCGGACCAGGACCGAGTGGCATCCGAAGGGACGATGACGTGGCACGCCGAGGGATCGCGCTCGCGCTGACCCTCCTGGGAGGGCTCTCGCTGCTGCTCGGAAGCCTCGGCGCGACCGCCGCCACGGCACAGTCCGAGGATGGTGCGGTCTTCGTCGTCGACGTGTCCGGCGAGATCGACCGCGGCATCGGGCCCTACCTCTCGCGGGTGATCGATGACGCCGAGGCAGCCGGGGCTTCCGCGGTGCTGCTGGAGATCGACACGCCGGGCGGCCTGTTGGACGCGACGCTGGAGATCCGCAACACGCTGCTCTCCAGTCCCGTCCCGACCCTGAGCTACATCAACCGTGATGCGCTGTCGGCCGGAGCGCTGATCGCCCTGTCGACGGAACGCATCTACGTCGCACCGGGTGCCTCCTTCGGTGCGGCGACCCCTGTCGTCGGCACCGGTCAGCCTGCGGACGAGAAGGTCGTCTCGGCGCTGCGCGCGATGTTCCGCGCCACCGCGGAGGACAAGGGGCGCGACGGCCAGATCGCTGCCGCCATGGTGGACGACCGCATCGAGGTGGAGGGGGTCGTCGGCGCCGGCGAACTACTGACGCTGACCGACTCCGAGGCGCTGGAGGTCGGCTTCGCGGAGGCGCGCGCCGACACCCGCGCCGACGCGCTGGCCGAGGCCGGGCTCGACGGGCGCGAGGTGATCGAGACCGCACCGTCACTCGCGGAACGCCTCGTGAGGTTCCTCACCAGCCCGTTGCTCGGGTCCCTCATGTTCACCCTCGGCGTGTTCATGATCATCGGAGAGCTGTTCGCCGGGGGCGTCGGCATCGGCACCGCGATCGGCGCCGGCCTGCTCGGCGTCTTCTTCTACGGCCACCTCCTGGCCGGACTGACCGGATGGGAGGACGTGGTGCTGGTGGTGGTCGGCATCACCCTGATCCTGGTCGAACTGTTCGTGATACCCGGCTTCGGGGTCGCCGGACTCCTCGGCATCACGTCGCTCTTGGGTGGCGGGTTCCTCGCGATGACGGGACGGGACTGGGACTTCGTCAGCGGTGCACAGATCGCCAGCACCGCGGGGACGTTGCTGGTGACCTTCGTGGTCGTCGGCGCCGCCATCATCACCGGTCTCGTGCTGCTCTCGCGGCGGCGGGACGATGGAGAGACGCCACGCGTCTCCCGCGCGATGACGCCGAAGGGCGGCACCGGACGGCGGCGCGGCTGGCTGCGGTGGTTCGGTGACGGTGACGTCCTGGCGGGCGAGGACGACGAAGAGGTGGCAGACCCGAGCCATCCGCCGAGCCCGTCCCTCATCGCCAAGCAGGGCGCCATCGGCACCGCGCTGAGCGACCTGCGCCCCGCGGGGGTCGCCGACTTCGAGGGCCACCGCATCGATGTCGTGACCGAGGGCGACTACATCGCCACCGGCGAACGGGTCGAGGTGATCCGGGCGGAGCGGTACCGGCGCGTCGTGAAGAGAGCACCCGGTGGCCAGGCTGCCGATGGTCCGACCGAGTCCCCCGCCGAGCCGGTCCCCACGGGGGACTGAACGCCAGGTGATACCCGCAACCGGTCGCGACCCGAGCGGAAGTGAGGAAGGTCCGCTCGCGCTCGGGACGTTCTCCGCTGTCCCTCGGGATGATGACGGACCACGATGGGCCGTGGGGGCGTAGGCGCGACCGGCCCCCCTCCGGGGGTGGTGCTCATGGTGGTCTCGCTCAACCGATCGGCAACCGACGTCTCCCCGTCACGGGACGTGTTCACGAGCCGGTCGACCCCGCCCACCGCCGACGGCTACCGCAGGGTCACCAGCCGGCCACCGCGGAGGCGACGTGGGTGGTTCGTGGTCCTGCTCGCCCTGCTGCTCGTCGGTGCCGGAGCCGTGGCCGTGTACACCGCGTCGAACTCCGTGCAGGTGACCGTCGACGGCGAGACCCTCCTCACGCGGACCTTCGCCACCGATGTCGCGACGGTCCTCGACCGCCTCGAGATCGAACTGGCGGACGCCGACCGCGTCGAACCCTCGCCTGCCACCCGGGTGGAGGACGGGCTGGAGATCGTCGTCCTGCGTGCCAGGACGGTCGAGGTCGTCGTGGACGGAGGGGTGCAGCGCTTCGAGACCCACGCCGACACGGTGGGTGACGCCCTGGCGGATGTCGGGGTGCGCCTGCGTGGCGAGGACCGCGTCGACCCTCCCCTGGACCACAAACTCGACCAGGGGCTCGACCAGGGGCTCGACCAGCCCCTCACCATCACGGTGCAGCGGGTCCGCATCGACGAGGCGACGATCGACCACCCCGTCGACCACGGCGAGCAACGCAAGGAGACGGTCGAGTTGCCCATCGGCGAGACCCGGGTGCAGACGGAGGGCCGCGAGGGCCTGCGGCGGGAGGTCTACGAGATCACGTTCGTGGACGGCGAGGAGGTCGCCCGCGAACTGGTGGTGGACTCCGTCGTCCGTCAACCGGTGGACCGGATCGTGCTCGTCGGCGTAGCGCCGACGACGATCCACGAGGCCCAGAGCCTGCTCGTCGAGCTCGGGTACCCGGTCGGTTCGGTCGACGGGATCGAGGGTCCGAAGACCCTCCGGGCACTGTGCGCCTGGCGGCGGCTCGAGGGCCGCGAGGTCGACCGTCAACCGCTGCGACCCGGTGAACTCGAGGCACTCCAGGCGACGATCGGCTTCCCCGAGGCTCCTCCCGGTCGTGGGGTCACCGTCGACAAGACCTGCCAGACGGTCTACTTCCGCGACGGTGGGCGCTGGCAGGACGTCCACCCGGCCTCGACCGGCACCGGGGGGCTACCTCGGGTCGGCAACTATCAGGTCCAGCGGATGCGGGCGGGATGGCACACCTCGACGCTGTACCCGGCCGTCGAACCCAACATGTACAACACCCTGTACTTCCACGGGGCGATCGCCATCCACGGCTCCCACCACGTCCCCCCGCATCCGGCCAGCGCCGGTTGCGTACGCGTCACGCCCCAGACCGCGGACCGACTGTTCGCCGACCTCCAGGTCGGAGATCCGATCGAGGTCGTCGGCGCCTACTGACCTGCTGGGTCGAGGTAGCCGCCTACCTGCAGACGGTGGCGGGCCCGGCACGCACCGGGCCCGCGCGCCGTCCGCGATCAGGGGTTGCGTTCGGCGTGGGTGGAACCCTCGCGCTCCTCCAGGGTGAAGGTCGCCTCGCCCCGGGAGGGCTCAGCGCCGGCGCCGATCGCTCGCTCGTGGGAGATCGTGTACGTCCCGGCGTAGTCCGGCTCGATGATGAACCCCGTCAACACGTCGGGTTGCACCTGACCTCCCGAGACGCACCGCTCGCTCACCCCGAGGTCCACGATGCCCGTCCCGTCCGGCAGGATCAACGACCACGCACCGGTTCCGCGGGTCGAGCAGGTCTGCCGATCGAGGTTCGTGCTGTCGATGTCGTAGGTCAACTCGAGCAGCAGCTCGCTATCGGGCAGCGGGCCGCTCTGTGCGGTCTCGTGGAAGAGCCTCCCTCGGGTGATGACGATCTCGATCTCGCCGAGGTCGAGCACCACGTCCTCGAGCTCGGGCAGCACCACGGGCAGGCGGGTGACCAGCTCAGGCTGGCTGCCGATCGGCAGGACCGCGGCCGACTGGCCCATCTCGCCGAAGACCAGCGCTGCGGTGTCGACGTCCAGTAGCTCGGCGTCGGCCACCGATATCGGGAACGTCACCTGCGCTGAACTCGAGGACAGGCTCGGCGACTCCCGCGCGTCCATCTGGCCGCGGATGCTGATGACGTTCTCGCTACCCGGCTCGTTCCACTGCAGCGACACGGTCGTACGCATCGGTGCGCCCGCGGAAGGAGTGGCGTTGAACACGTCCATGTCGGCGATCAGCTCGAAGCCGCGGATGCGGTCCTCGAGCTCCTGGCCGGTCTCGTCCGCGTGCTGCTGATCGAGGTCGATGACCTCCAGCCCGGTCACGGTGAACTCGAAGCCCCGCTGGTAGACGGTCCCGGACGGCGGCTGAGCAACCAGGCTGGAGATGTCCGTCGCCGGCGCCGCGTCGGGTGCGTCGGCATCATCCTCGAACGTGCTGTCGTCGGTCTCGACCGGCTCCGGTTCAGGCGCCTCTTCCTCGGCTTGCTGTGCCGCGTCGGTGAGTTCCTGGATCTGATCGGTCACCCCACCGCAGGCGGCGGCGAGGAGGGATGCGGCGGCCACAACGGCGGCCGCGCGCAGACGTCGTACGTCCTTCATGACTGTTGCCCCTGTCCTGGCGGGCGCGTGGCCCGCAACGATGATGCAGCAGGGATGTCCTGCTACAGCCGGTCAGTCACACGACACCCGTCGTGAACGTGCGGGCGCTCGCGCGCCAGCTCCGGCGATGGTCTTGCCCCAACACGGTGCCGCCGCCCCGGCGGCCCCGAGAGAGACCTTAACGCACCCCGCACCACCTGCCAAGGAAAGGTGCCACGCCGTCCGCGAACCGCCGCCGCTGCGAACCCCTACCCTGCTACCTCGACGTCCCCGGGGCGTCCACGTCGCCGGGGCAGCTCTTGGAGGCTGCGTATGGACCCGACCCTGCTCCTCATCATCGCCGGTGCGGTCGCCCTCGCACTGGTGTTCCTCTTCTACTTCGTGCCCGTCGGTCTGTGGATCACGGCCATCTTCTCCGGTGTACGGGTAGGGCTCGGCACCCTGATCGGGATGCGCCTGCGCAAGGTCGTCCCGAGCGAGATCATCCGTCCCCTGATCAGCGCCACGAAGGCCGGTATCGATCTGGACATCGGCCAGATGGAGGCGCACTTCCTGGCCGGTGGGCGCGTCGGCCAGGTGGTCTCGGCACTGATCTCGGCCGACCGGGCGAACATCGAGCTGCCCTGGAAGCGCGCGACGGCCATCGACCTGGCGGGCCGCGACGTGCTCGAGGCCGTGCAGGTCAGCGTGAACCCGAAGGTCATCGAGACCCCCCGGATCGCGGCCGTCGCGAAGGACGGCATCCAGGTCATCGCCGTCGCCCGCGTGACCGTGCGCGCCAACATCGAACGCCTCGTCGGTGGCGCCGGCGAGGAGACCATCATCGCCCGCGTCGGCGAGGGTTCGGTGTCCTCTATCGGGTCGGCGGACAGCCACAAGTACGTGCTGGAGAACCCCGACGACATCTCACGGCGCGTGCTCGAACGTGGCCTGGACGCCGGGACGGCCTTCGAGATCCTCTCGATCGACATCGCCGACGTCGACATCGGCCGCAACATCGGCGCCGAGCTCCAGACCGACCAGGCCGAGGCGGACAAGAACATCGCCCAGGCCAAGGCCGAGGAGCGCCGCGCGATGGCGGTCGCCGAGGAGCAGGAGATGCGCGCCAAGGTCGTCGCCGCCGAGGCCGAGGTCCCGAAGGCCCTCGCCGAAGCGCTGCGCAGCGGCAACATCGGCGTGATGGACAACTACCGCCTGGACAACATCCAGGCCGACACCCGGATGCGCACCTCGCTCGCCGGCGAGGACGACGACGCGTGACCGGCGTCGCCGGCACGACGCTTGGAGGTCCGCGGTGAGCGAGCACCTCCCCGCACCACGTGGGCGCCCCCAGGGGGGCGGTACGCCCCCGCCTCCGCCACCGCCGGGCAGCGGCACGCCGTGGTCGCAGGTGCGTGACCTGGCCCGGGACCTCCTCGAGGAGGTCACCGGGCAGGGCGGCGCCCAGGGACCCCGGCCCGGCCAGGGCCAGGAGCGGGAGGGCCCGTCAGGCCGCAGCGCCGAGCAGGCGCGGTCGGTCCGCCCCGAGGAAGCGCGTCCGCGCATGCGCGACCGCACCGGTCGGGATCGGTCGGGTCAGGACCGCTCGGGACAGGACCGGTCCCGACGCTCACGCGACCCCGAGGAACAGCGGCGCCAGCGCGACCGCCAGCAACGGGGCTCCGCGGCGGTGCAGGACGAGATCGCCGCGCAACGGGCCCGGGAACGTGAACTCGAACGTGAACGCGAGCGCACCCGGAAGCGGCTCCGCCGCGCGTTGGCGTCCCGGGACTCGCTGCGCCAGGCGATCCTGCTCCGCGAGGTCCTGGGCCCACCGGCGGCGATGTGGCAGCGCGGCGACGGACCCGGCGGCTACTGGTCGGGCTGACCGGCAACGGGCCGGGCTGACCCGGCACGCCGGTGGCAGGTCGGCTACCCGCCGACCTCGACCTGCTCCTCCGCCCACCGCCGGACCCGCTCCGCGACCCCATCGAGCGCCAGGATGCGTCGTGCCTCGCCGCGGTCGCGGGTGTGGATGCGCATCAGGTCCGCGACCGTCAGGTCGTGGTCCGGTCGCGCCACCACCTCGACGTCATCACCGGCGTGGACGTCGCCCGGGGTGAGCACCCGCAGGTACGCGCCGGGTCGGCCGGCCGACAGGAACCGGGACACGAGGTCCGGCACGTCCCAGAACCCGGCGAACACCCGGCACGGGATGCGGGGGGCGGTGACCTGGACCTCCACCTCGGCGCCCAGGCGCCAGCGTTCCCCGATCAGGGCGCCAGAGACGTCGAGGTGGCTCGTCCTCAGGTTCTCGCCGAAGACGCCCGGTGGGAGCTCCCGACCGAGCGCATCGATCCAGTGGTCGGCGTCCTCCTGGGCGTAGACGTACAGCGCCTGGTCCGTGCCGCCGTGGTGCTTGGTGTCGGCGATGTGATCGCCCGCGGCGCCGAGGGGACCGAGGGCCACCGGACCGTCAACGGGGCGCTTGTCGATGCCCGTGCGGGCCTCGGCGCCCATCCACGGCGCGGGAGCGTCGGCGCCGACGCACACGGCGTCGATGCGCGGCTGGCGGTGGCGTCGGACCATCGGGCAGCTCCGTCTCGTGCGTGTCGGCCAGCTCGGGTGACCCGTGGAGCACGGTGTCGTGCGGTCGGGACGTGCCGCTAGCCGAGACGGGACGGTACTGCGGCCGTGGCACCCGCACCTGCTGCCGGGCCTTCTGCGGGAGCGAACCGATGCGGCGCCCGATGCGACGCCACCGCGAGGCACCCGCGAACACGTCGCCACCGGAGGTCGCCTGCGCCGGGATCGGCTCACCTGGACGTCCCATCACGACCAGCATCACCGACATCAGGATGATGCCTGCTGCCACGGTCGCCCGTTCGTCGAGCTGTTGGCCGAGGAGCAGCCAGGCGAGCCCGACCGCGACGATCGGGTTGACGTACGCGTGCGTGCCGACGATGTCGGTCGGCGCGTTGTTCAGCAGCCACCGGTACGCGGTGAACGCGACGATCGACCCGGCGAAGATCAGGTACAGCAGGGACAGGATCGCCACCAGGTCCACCGCGGCGAGGTCGAGCCGAGCGGGCTCGCCGAGCGCCAGCCCGACGACCAGGAACACCAGCGACGCGCCGAGCATCTCCATCGCCGCGGCAACCAGCGGTCGGGTGGGTGCCGGTGATACCCGGCTGCGCAGGGAGCCAGCAGCCCACGCGATCGCGCCGAGCAGACCGAGGCTGATCCCGACGAGCTGGCCGCCAGACGGGTCCACCAGGACGCCGACGCCGACGAGACCCAGCACGAGGCCGGTCCACGCCACGACGGAGAGCCGATCCTTGAAGATCGTCCGCGCGAAGAGGGCGAGCCACACGGGCACGGTGGCGGACAGCAGGGCCGCGGTGCCGGCACCGATCCACACCATCGCGAGGCTGATGAGCCCGGTACCCCCGACGAGCATGGTCCCACCGGTGACGGTCGCGTGGAGCCACTGCCGCAGCGTCGGACGGTCGCCATGGCGGTCGCCTCGGCGGGACGCCCACAGGTAGAGCAAGCCGCCGGCGATCGCGAAGCGGACCGCCATCAGCAGCATCGGCGGGATGGTGGTCATGGCCACGTCGATCGCGATGTAGGTCGAGCCCCACACCACGTAGACGATGGCTAGCGCCAGCACGACGCGCACGCGGTGCTGGCGCACGCCCGCGCCGAGCCGCCCGACCCAGGCGAACCGGGCCGGGAAGCGAACCGCACCGCGGGGAGCGGTGCGGGAGGTGGTGGTCGTCGATGGGGTCATGGACCGACCTCCTCCGGGGAGCTCGTGGCGGGACGGGCCGGACCACCGGCGCGGTCCCACCAGGTGGGTGGGGTCAGATCGGGGGCGAGGTGCGGGTCGGGTTGGGGCTCGCCGAGGTGCGTACTGAGCGGGACGACACCGGCCCAGACCGGTGCTCCAAGGTCGGTCGCGTCGTCGTGCACGCCACCGTCGCGGACCTTGGCGACCGCGTGGTCCAGGGGCACGGACAGCACGGTGGTTGCCTTGAGCTCGCCATCGGTCGGGGGGCGCAACTGGGCCCACCGGCCGGGTGCGACGTGCTCGGTCAGGACCTCGAGGGCGGCCGCCTTGGCTGCGGGGTCGGTGAGGAGCTGAGCCTCGCCGTGGACGACGACGCTGCGGTAGTTGGCTGAGTGGTGGAACCCCGACCGGGCCAGGACCAGTCCATCGATGAGCGTCACCGTGACGCACACCGGGAGGCCAGCGGCACCCGCGCGCAGGGACCGGGCCGCGGCCGAGCCGTGCACGATCAGCCGATCACCGTCGCGTCCGTACAGGGTGGGGAGCACCACGGGGCGACCATCGCGGATCGTGCCCAGGTGGCACAGCATGCCCGCGTCGAGGATCGCGTCGATCACCGCGCGGTCGCGACTCCCGCGATCGGGGAGCCGGTGGACCTGGAGCAGTTCCTCGGTCACGCTCGTGGACATGATGGCAGCCCCGTACGCTTTCTGTTACAGTACAGTTATGAGGTCTGAGTCCGTACAGTATCGTATCGTCGGCCGCGACGCGGCCAGCATCGGTCGTTCCATCGAACGGGGTGTGGTCCGCGGCGAGCTCGAGGCTGGCGAGGCCATCCCGTCGGTCCGGGCACTCGCCCGGGAGCTGGGCGTCTCCCCCAGCACGGTGGCGTCGGCGTACCGCGACCTGCGCCACCGCGGCATACTGGTGAGCCACGATCGCTCACGGACGGTGGTGGCCCACCGCTCCCCCCTCGCTGTGAGGCTGGCACCGGAGCTCCCCGACGATTGCGTCGACCTCGCGAGCGGCAACCCGGATCCGTTGCTCCTGCCGGACCTCGGCCCTGCCCTGGCTGCGGTCGGTCCCGTCCACCGGCTCTACGGGGACGAGCCGAGCGTCGAGGCACTGCTGGAGCTCGGCCGCACCGACCTCGTCGACGACGGCATCCCGGCCGATCACCTGGCCGTCGTCGGAGGGGCACTCGACGGCATCGAACGCATCCTCGAGGTGCACTGTCGGGTCGGCGACCGCATCGCGGTGGAGGACCCCTGTTACGTCGGCAGCATCGATCTGATCCGCACCCTGGGGCTCCACCCGGTGCCCGTACCGATCGACGACGCGGGTCCGCAACCCGACGCCTTGGAGGAGGCCCTCGCTGACGGCGTCCAGGCCCTACTGCTCGTGCCCCGCGCCCAGAACCCGACGGGTGCCGCGCTGACCCCGGAACGGGCGGCGCAGCTGCGTGATCTGCTCGCTGATCACCCCGAGGTGGTGGTCATCGAGGACGATCACGCGAGCTGGGTCAGCGGGACCCACCACCAGCGGGTGAGCAGCGACCGGCAGCACTGGGCGGTCGTGCGCTCGGTGGCCAAGTCGCTCGGTCCGGACCTCCGCGTGGCCCTGCTGAGCGGCGACGCTGCCACGGTCACACGCGTCCTCGGGCGGCAGCGCCTGGGCACGGGATGGGTGAGTCACCTGCTCCAGCGGCTCGCGGCAACGGTCTGGCGTGATGCGCTGAGGGACGGGACCCTGCGGGAGGCAGCGGCGACCTACGCCTCCCGTCGCGACGCCGTGATCGACGCGCTCGCGGTCCACGGGATCGAGGCCCACGGCCGGTCCGGTCTGAACGTCTGGATCCCCGTCGCCGAGGAGGTCCCGGTGGTGCAGGGTCTGGCGGCACGCGGATGGGGGGTCCAGGCCGGTGAGCCCTTCCGGCTCCAGGCGCCCCCGGCGATCCGCGTGACGTCCGCCGCGCTCGCTCCCAGCCAGGCTGCCGCGTTCGCTCGCGACCTGGCCGAGGTGCTGGATCACCGGCTCGGCACACGTCGTGGTTGAGCGAACCACGTGCGCTCCTGCACACGTCGCGCACCATGCTCAGTACGGTCGGTGACAATCTCCGCGGGAGGGTCTAGGGTCCTACTACCCCGGTGGTGGACCGGGATCCGGTCGGCTCGGGAGGGCTGCCGGCGGTGGGCGATGCGCCTGTGCCGGCCACCGGGTGCGATCACATGGTCGTGCCTGGGACCGGACCACGGTTCCCGTCGTCCTGATGTAGGGAGGCAACATGATCGGTTCGAAGCGTTCAGTCCTACTTGCTCTGGTCCTCGCCCTCGTCCTCGCCGCCTGTAACGGCGACGACGGCGACAACGGGGACGCGAACGGCGACAACGGCGCGGACAGCGGCAGCCTGTTGGACACCGTCCGCGACCGCGGCGAGGTCATCTGCGGGGTCAACGACGCCGTCCCAGGCTTCGGGGTGGCCACCGAGGATGGCAGCCTCGAGGGGTTCGACATCGACTTCTGCCGCGTGATCGCGGCTGCGGCACTCGGTGACGCCGACGCCGTCGACTTCGTCCCGCTCACCGCCGAGGCGCGCTTCACCGCACTGCAGTCGGGCGAGATCGACGTGCTGGTCCGCAACACGACCTGGACGGCGACCCGCGACGGCAGCGAAGGTGCGGCCTTCGCCACGACCACCTTCTACGACGGTCAGGGGATGATGGTCCGCTCCGACAGCGGCATCTCCTCGGTGGACGACATGGACGGCACCGCGGTGTGTGTCCTGTCGGGGACCACGACCGAACTGAACCTCGATGCGCAGTTCTCGGCTCGTGGGTTCAACTACGAGGCGTTGACCTTCGAGGACAACGACACCCTCCGCGAGGCCTTCATCGCTGATCGCTGTGACGGATGGACGTCCGACCTGTCGCAGCTCGCGGCGATCCGCTCCGCCTGGCCAGAGGGTGAAGGCGGTCCAGAAGCCCTGACGGTCCTCGGCGACACGCTGTCGAAGGAGCCGCTCGGGCCCGCCGTCCGTGACGGCGACAGCCGGTGGTTCGACGCCGTCAACTGGGCCGTCATCGCCACGATCCAGGCCGAGGAGTTCGGGCTCGACAGCGGCAACGTGCAGAGCACCGCGGACTCCGTGGATGCGGATGCCGAGCCGGAGGTCGCACGCTTCCTGGGCGTGACGGACGCCGACCCTGGTCTCGGGCTCGACGCCGACTTCGCGCTGAACGTGGTCGCACAGGTCGGCAGCTACGACGAGATCTTCGAGCGCAACGTCGGTCCGGCGACGGGGCTGGGCCTGGAGCGCGGGTTGAACGCGCAGTGGACCGATGGTGGTCTGCTGTACGCACCTCCCTACCGCTGATCTCCACCTGCGGGTGACACGGCGGGTCCCGGCTAACGTCGGG
>PWTE01000374.1 GCA_003563915.1 Nitriliruptoraceae bacterium | reverse complement strand
GCGCCGGGCCCAGCACTGCGCATGATCGGATCGATGTGACCGATCGCTCCGAGCATCGGGCCGAGCATGCGGCGGCTCTCGACACGTACTGGTGCGCGACCTTGGCTGACCGCACCGAGCGCCTGGTGGAGGCCCCGTTCGTCGCTGGCCCACAGTGACCGGAACAGGATGGTGCCGTCGGTGCCGATCAGGTATGCGGCGTTGGGTTTGACGTCCAGGGCGGTGTGGAGTTGGCCGTCGAGGTCGTCAATCGCGACCGTGTAGTCCACGCCGAGCGCCTCGCGCAGACGGCGAGCGTGTGCTGACTTCGCCTCGACGCTGCTGGGCTGAGGCAGGTGTGCGCCGGGGTGGGCCTCTCGGGCCTGGACGAGCACGAAGCGCACCGTCTCGCCGACCCGTCGGTGCAGTCGGATGAGCGGCGTCGCAGCGCTGGCGGTCATCGGGCAGGTGTTGGATCCGAAGATCACCAGGTGGGCCCGGTCCAGCTCGCGCAGCCGGATCCGTGCTCCATCGATGGTGTCGAGGTCGAGCGGAGGCACGAGGTCTCCGGGGCGGGGGCTCGCGGGTGCGAAGCGCAAGTCGGCCAGCATGTGGCGGAGCCGGAAGTGCTCGTAGCGGTAGGTGGTCGACGTGGTCGGCGGCATGTCCTCGGCCTGGTCGCGGCGGGCGGAGTCTTCCTGCGTTAGACAACCGTCTAGACATCCGTCTAATTCCGCAGCGCACTCGGCTATGGTGGTCAGATGCGGCGTCCTTCCCCTGAACTGGTCGACCAGCTGTTGGGCGTGAGTGATCGCGTTCTCGCGCCGGGGTCGATGGCGGGCATCGACACGGTGTCGTCACTCACCGGGATCCCGCGAGCCACGCTCTACTACCACTTCCCGGGGCGTGAAGCGCTCGTCGACTTCCTGCTCGCCGGCAAGGTGGCGCGGATCGGTGCCGGCATCGACGAGGCCTGTCGCCGCGAGGACGAGAACCCGGTCGCGCAGCTACGCACGGTGCTGACCACGACTCTTGAGACGGTGGCGCAGCACCCAGAGCTGTGCACCACCCTCGCCGCGCGGCTCGCCGTACTGCGCGTCGGCGACCCGCTCCGCACGGCCGTGGACCGTTCGATCCTGCGCCCTCTGGCGACGATCCTCGCGGACGGGCGCGACTTGGGGTACCTCGAGGTCGATGAGCCTAAGCTCGTGGCGAACGCGCTCTACGGCGCGGTATCCATGGCAGCCCTGTCCCGGTACGCGGATGACGGTCGGATCGACGCAGGCCAGCTGGCAGACTCGCTCGTTCCGAGGCTGATGGCGTCAGTAACGGCAAGCCCCACCAAGCCGTGAGCAACATGGGCACCTTGTCGCTGTCCCGCCCGTCGGGGGGACGGGTTCAGCCGTCTGCCAGCGCACGGAAGAACCGTTCGGACGGCTCATCCTCGGGGTAGATCAGTTCGACGCGGACCTCGTCGAGGGTGATGTCCGCGACGGACTCGAACCTCGCAGCGACCGTAATGGTGCGCACCAGTGACCCGTCGATGCGGAAGCGGGGGCAGATGACGCGGCCGGACGAACTCGCTGTGGGCGCTGGTGCGTCTCCCAGCGCGACGTGTACCTCTCGGTGGAGTTCGTCGAGTTCCTCATCACCTGGATACCGCAGCAGGTCGGCGCCGACCCGGTCGAGCAACGCGCGGGCGACCTCGGCGAAGTTCTCGATCAGCGGCCGCCACGGTCCAAGGACGAGACGGACCGTGTTGCGCTCCTGGGTCGCGCCGAGGAACCGTTCGGTGCCGCGGTTGGTGGCCACCATGTTCCAGTGGCGGTCGACGACGAATCCCGGGTAAGGCTCGTGAGAGACGAGGAGGCGGTCGATGGCCCGTTGGAACGGCGCGAGGTCGTCGTCGGTGAGCTCGCCCTGTGGGTAGCTCGCTGCCAGGCCGGCCATCTCCAGGAGCCGGTTGCGTTCGCGCAGGGGGATCTGCAGCGCGTCGCCGAGCCGGTCCACCATCTGGCGGCTCGGACGCGACCGGCCGGTCTCGAGGAAGGACAAATGTCGGGTGGTGGTCGCTGCCGTGCTGGCGAGGTCGAGCTGGCTGACCCCGCGCAGGCGTCGCCAGTGCCGCAGGCCTCGGCCGAAGGGTGTGGTCTCAGCGTCGGGCATGGCCACCTCGCAGGTCGGGGTCTCGTGCGTAGCGAAGCATCGCCGGTCACGAGCAGCACGACCATTCCCTGTTCGGGTATCGCCATCGTGGCATGCGCGGGGTTCGCTGCGGCTCCATCTCACAACCGCGAGCAAGGAGCCAGTCGTGACCGATGACATCACCGACGCCGCCCGTCGCCAGCAGGACCCTCGAGCGAGTACCGCATCGACCACCGGTGACGGCGGCCGGCTGCTGGCCTCGGCGGTCAGCATCAACGCCGTCTTCTCCGTGGCCAGTGGCGTCGTGTTGATCGCGGGGGCGCCGATGCTGAGCGGTCCGATCGGGGCCGACGGGTGGCTCCTTGCGACGGTCGGAGTCGGCCTGGTCGGGTTCGGGGCCCTGCTGGTGTGGCTGTTGGCCGCGCCGCGGCGACTCGCTGTCGGGGCAAGGTTCGTACTGGTCGCTGACGTGGCGTGGGTGCTCGGCGCGGTCGTGCTGTTGGCTGGGTTCCCGGGGCTGCTGGCGCCGGCCGGCCGGGTCGGTCTCGGCGCGGTGAGTGCGGTGGTCACCGCGATCGCCCCCTGTCAGGCCGTCGGGCTGCGACGTCGTGGTCACGGTCCGATGACGGCGAGCTCGCCGGTACATCTGCGGGTCGAACGCACCGTGGCTGCCCCCGTGGAGCGGGTGTGGGAGGCGATCTCGGATGCGGGCGACTACGGACGTTTCGCGCCCGGCATCGCGCACACCGCCATCGTCGAAGGTGAGCGGGAGGGGATGGTTCGGGTGTGCCACGACGACCACGGCAGCGAGTGGGCCGAGACCTGCACCTTGTGGGAGGAAGGGCACCGATACCGGATGAGTGTCGACGTCTCGTCCTACCCCGCGCACTACCGCCTGCTTCTGCACGAGTTCGCCCAGAGCTGGACGCTCGAGCCGGTCCCGGGCGGCACCCGGACCCAGCTCGCCTTCGACGGGGCGGTCAAGCTCGGCGTGCTCGGACGTGGCGCCGTGCGGATGCTCGGTCGGCGTGGTCGGCTTGAAGCCATCCTCGACAACTACGAACGTGAACTGACCGCCCCGACCCAGACCGGGTAGGCCGGGTAGACCGGGTAGGCCGGAACAACCGGACGAGGTCCCTCGCCGTGTCACAGATGGCGTGGCTACGTCGTCGAAGGGGTGACACCGAGTCGAGGAGCGAGCAGATGTCCGGTCAGCAGGTGATCGTCGTCGGCGGGGGCCTCGCCGGTCTCACCGCGGCGTGCGAACTTGCGCGGCAGCGGATCGCCGTCACCCTGTTCGAGGGCAGCGGTCAGCTTGGTGGCCGCGCACGCTCCACGGTACGCGAGGGCACGATCCGTAACCTGGGCCCCCATGCGCTGCACACACGTGGGCCGGGTACCGCGATCCTCGAGGATCTCGGCATCGAGCTGCCCGGCCGGCGACCGGCGTCCCACCTGGCCCGGCTGCTGTTCGATGGCCGCATCGTCTCCCCACTCGACCGCCACCTCGGCGGCGTCACCCGAGCCTTACCGGCGTTGGCCCGCATGCACCGGGCTGCGCGGGCAGACGATCCCGACGGGAACGTCGCCGACTGGCTCACGCACGTGGTCCCCGACACGGCGGCTCGACGGCTGCTCACGCCGCTCGTCCGGCTCGCGACCTACGCCGACGCCGACCAACAGCAGGCAGCCGACATGCTGACCGATGCACTGCGGGCAGGTCGCGTGCGCTACCTCGATGGTGGTTGGGACGCCCTGGTGCAGCGGCTGCGCCGAGCAGCCAGCGCCGCCGGAGCGGCCATCACGGCTGGGGCACCGGTGGTGTCCGTCAGGTACGACCGGTCCTGGATCGTCACCACCCGCGACGGGCAGGAGCACGAGGCGACCGACGTGATCGTCGCGACCGGAGG
>PWTE01000057.1 GCA_003563915.1 Nitriliruptoraceae bacterium | reverse complement strand
TCGAGTCGCACGTCACCCCGACCGGTCTTCTCATGGATGAACCTGGTCGAGTCGTTGTCCTCGATCATCACCCGCCAAGCCATCCGCTGCGCATCGTTCACCGGTGTACCCGAGGTCACCGACGCGATCCGCACGTTCATCGATGCCCTCAACGCTGCGTGCCCTTCGTGCGGATCAAGACCGTCGACGACACCGTTGAAGTCGCCAACCGCAACGCCGACACCGTTACGGACCACTATCGGTTCCTGGACAAGGCCGATGATCCGGCCTGGATTGCCGACTGGCGCGTCGCCGTCAGCGGCGGGTCGGGTAGGGATTCGTATCGAGGGAGCGCAGGAACCTATGACGCCAATCAGTACGCCAGCCACTGATCGAACCAACGACATTCGGGGTCGCAGTGAACCCGCTTGGAGTTCCGACCCGCATGATGGCGTCGTGCCAGTCGGTGCGATTATAGTAGTTCGCTGGCAGCAGCAGCATCGCGTCATTGACGATCTCACGGTTGGTTTGGGTGCTCCGCGACTGGATCCGGTAGTGCGGGTCTCCTGCGGCAGACACCGGGAGCAGGCCGCTTCCCGTGTACTGCGCAGGATTGGAACCCTCGATCCAACGAATGTAGGTGCCGAGCACACCCTCCATCGTCTTGTAGTGGTTCGTCCCACCCGTACCGGTCGCCGCCCCCTCGCTGGACGAGAACTCGTAGAGTGACGTGTCGCCCTGTCGCGCTAGCCCATCCATCGCGGGGACTAGGCTCTCCAGTGCATGCAGCGCGTACGAGAATCCAAGCTGCGGAAACCTGTCGTTCCCCCGCATGTGGTCGCCGAAGAACCCGTCAGACTCTGTAACGCGATGACCGAACATGACCCACTCGCGCGCGTAGCGCTTGAACTCTTCCTTATAGTAGGTGTTGTCCAATACAACCCCGACCAACCCGTAGAAGCCAGCCTGTTGTGACCGGCGGTTGTTGTACCAGCCCATGATGCGCGGCTTGGGGGCTACCGGCGTACCGTTCGCGAAGCGCGCGGTCTGGCCCGCCTGCTGGTTGACCCATGAGGCGCGGTTCGCGTAGCTGTCGCTCTTGCGGTTGGGGAAGACGCTACGCAGGTTGGCATGCAGCGCCTGCTCTTGAAGCTCGGCCAGGTCGAGGAACCATCGTTCGACGATCGGACTGGAGTGGCCCATAGCCCTAGTGACATCGTAAGCGAGGACGTAGTCCTTCACCCAGACCGCATGCATGAACAATGGGTTGAGGTCGTTGTAGTAGTTGAAGGGCCACCGCGTCCGGTTCGAGTAGTCGAGGTTGGGGCGTGTTGCCTGCCATTCGATTTCCCTGGTGATGGCGGCCGCGACGGCGTGGTTGTTGGTGATCGCGGCAGCATAGGCGGCACTCATCATGTCATGGGCCATCTGACGCACCTGCCACGGCGGGTCGTTGCTGTAGCCGCCACCATCGTTCAAATGAAGGACCCGTCCGTCGCCGCCAAAGCGGGTCGGACCGGACCATCGCGCCGAAGAGAAGTCCCGACTCATCGCCGAGGCCATCTCGTTCCAGTGGCCCGGGGAGTTGGCCGAGAAGTCCCCGGAAACCCGGAACGGGCCGTTGATCCTGCGGTTCCGTTGCATGGCCAATTCATCTTCGGAGAGGAGACTGGCGAATGCCGCTCCCGCAGGGCTGGATTCCTCAACTGGCGCGGCCCCGGCTCGTAATGCCAGCGTTACCGGAACGACTTCGCCCGCCTTGACCTCTGCAGTGACGCATGGAGGTGTCTCGTAGCCGTCGACAGCAAGGGCGCAGATCTCGGTTGACCCCTCCGCCATGGGAACGGTGACTGCGCCGCGGTCGCGGACCTGGCCGTCCACGGTCACCAGCGGCTCGAGATCCGGTGGGTCGATCCTGATATCAACCAGCCCACCTGGCACAAATCGTCCGACGATCTCCGTCACGTCTCCGTCACGGACGGTGGCGGTTACCACTGGTGGGGTGAGGAAGCCGTCGACCTGCCCGAACGACACCTCATACTCGCCCATGGGCAGGAGCAACTGGCGCAGGTGACCGGTATTCCTGACCTCGCCATCGATCGCAATCGTGGCGGCGACCGTCGGCTCTGTGCGCACCTCAAGCAGACCGAAACCCGGTATGGCCGTGGAGCTAGCGAAGGTGATCGGAGTGACCACGGCAAATATCAGCATCGCAGCAACCATGGTGACAAGCAGGCGCCGAACCCGGGGCCGGTGTGTTTGGGGTCGCATGACGAATTCCTCGGGGGATGGACTCGCGGTGGGTGCACACTGTATGACTCTCCTTCCACCATCGGACACCGATGGGGCTTCCTTGAGCGGTTCCGGTCTACGCCGACGGTCCCGACGAAGCGAAGCTCGACATCGTCACGCTGCGCCTGGCTTGAGAGATCGCGGCAACAGTCAGGGTTGGTGCCGCTTCGGAAGTTAGGGGGGTGCGAGGGTCGTAGGAACTGCACAGAGGTCCAGCAAGGATGCGGGTGTCTGAGCCGACATCACGAACAGGACCTCTGTGGAGGCTGACCCTACACGCATGCTCGAGCTGCTGGTTGACCTACCGGCGGTGACCGTGCTCGGCGTCGCGGATCTGATGCCCAGCGCACCGCAGGTGCTGCACATCGAGACCAGGTTGCTCCGCGCGCCGGGCTGCCCGGACTGCGCACGGCCCGCAGCCCTCAAGGAGCGCCGTCGGGTGCAGCTGGCGGACCTGCCGGTCTTCGGCCGACGCTCACGTATGGTCTGGCACAAGCGCCGGTGGCGGTGCGCTCACCGCGACTGTGAGCGGGGCAGCTGGACTTCAGACCGACCCGCTGATCGGCGGGGTCAGGCTCGGGCTGACCGACCGGGCAGGACGGTGGGCGACCTACCAGGTCGGCAAACACAGCCCGTACCGTCAGCGAGGTCGCCGGCGACCTTCGCTGCGACTGGCACACGGTCAACGACGCGGTGATCGCCTACGGCCGACGGCTGGTGGACGACCCCGACCGGATCGGCACTACGACCGCACTGGGGCTCGATGAACTGCCGTTTGTCAAGGAGGGCCGCTACCGCACCAAACGGTGGGCGACCTCAATCGTTGACGTCAACGAGGGGCGACTGTTCGATCTCGTAGAAGGCCGCGATTCGGGCCCTGCGACCCTCTGGCTTGAACAACAGGGTGCCCAGTGGCGGGCCCGGATCCGCTACGCGTCGCTGGACATGTCGGGTCCCTACCGCAGGGTGTTCAACAAGATGCTGCCCCACGCCACCCAGGTCGTCGACCCGTTTCACCTGGTGAAGCTGGCCGGCGAGAAGTTCGACGAGGTCCGCCGACGAGTGCAGCGGGAGACCACGGGCCACCGCGGCCACAAGCACGACCCGCTATACCGCATCCGCAGGCTGCTGGACATGGCCCACGAACGTCTCGGCGAGTTGTCCGACACCAAGCTACACGGCCTGCTCACCGCAGGCGACCCCAACGGGGAGGTCACCATTGCTTGGCACGCAAAGGAGGCTGTACGCCTGTACGTCTATCGGGACCAGACGCTGGCGCTGGACTGGGTCGACCAGCTGTCCATCGACCTGTGCGAGGCGTCCAACCCTCCCGAGATCCGCCAGCTTGGCCACCAAACCGGCGTTGGGCGAAAGGGTGGTCTCGTCACAGACCATGTTGATCTTCGCGGGGCGACGGCCTACATTCTTCACCATCAAGGTGCCTTCCGGTGTGGGACACTTGGGCTTCTTGAAGCCCGAATTCTCCCGCACCAGAAGGCTTTTTCAGCGCATTTGGCGCACGAACCTCACACCACATCCAGCAGTATCCGCGGATCCAAGTCCGATCAAGGTCGCCGCTCGCGCCCACAGCGGTGACGGTACGATGCCCTTGCCTGGCCATCGGCATTTGCAAGGCTGACCGTCACGCCGACACACGTAGTGTCATGCGACCGCGACCGCCTGACGGCACGGTCAGCCCACCGAACCACACCGCGCTCTCGTTCGGAGGCCGCGGCAAGGAAGCGGGATCAGACGGGTCGCCCGACGCTGAGCGCTCAGG
>PWTE01000194.1 GCA_003563915.1 Nitriliruptoraceae bacterium | reverse complement strand
TATGCCAGGCGCGTCGCCTCGCCGGCGAAGACCTGCTGGCCGACCAGGCCGTCGTCGGTGGCGTTCATCGCGAACTTCAGCATCCGCATCGCCGTCGGGGACTTCGCCGTGATGCGGGCCGCCCAGTCCAGCGCGACGGTCTCGAGCTCCGCGTGCGGCACAGCGGCGTTGACCGTCCCCATGCGGTGGCCATCCTCGGCGCTGTAGGTGTCGCCGAGGAAGAAGATCTCGCGGGCGAACTTCTGCCCCACCTGCTTGGCGAGGTAGGCCGAGCCGAACCCGCCGTCGAAGGACGCGACGTCGAGGTCGGTCTGCTTGAACCGGGCGTGCTCGCGGCTCGCGATCGTGAGGTCGCAGACGACGTGCAGCGAGTGGCCCCCACCCGCAGCCCAGCCCGGAACCACGCAGATCACGACCTTGGGCATCATCCGGATCAGGCGCTGGACCTCGAGGATGTGGAGACGGCCGGTGGCTGCGGGAGCCGGACCATCGTCCGGACGCTGTCCGCCGTCCGGTGGCGGCGCGTCGTCGGTATAGCGGTAGCCGTCCTTGCCGCGGATCCGCTGGTCGCCGCCGGAGCAGAACGCCCAACCGCCGTCCTTGGGTGACGGGCCGTTGCCGGTCAGCAGCACGCACCCGACCGTCGAGGTGGTCCGCGCGTGGTCGAGAGCCCGGTACAGCTCGTCGACGGTGTGCGGCCGGAAGGCGTTGCGGACCTCCGGGCGATCGAACGCCACGCGTACGGTGGCCAGGTCCTCCCCCGTCTGCGGGTCGATCGCGCGGTGGTAGGTGAGGTCGACCAGATCGTCGAACCCCTCCACCTCACGCCACCGCGACGCGTCGAACAGCTGCGAGACCACGGGCGACCTCCAGGAGCTGGGCGGATCGGCGGTAGGACGGCCCTACGCTACCGGTCGGCCGACCGCGGACCGGTCGTCGCATCCACGCGCACCATCACCCGCGGTTCGGTCTCCCCATCGTCGAGGATCCCCGTGAGCGTGTCGCTCGTCGCCCTTCACCTGCCGCCCACCCAGCTGCCGCGGGCCCTCCGGGACGTCTGGGACGACGGGGACGCGGCACTGCCGCTGCCCTGGGGCGCCCCGGACGCCACGCGTGACGAGCTCGTGCGCCGGTTGCGTCCCGGACGTCTGGTCCGAGCTGGCGATGACGGCTCATCGCCGGAGGAACTCACCCTGCCGGATGCGCGCCACCTGCCCGAGGGCACCGCCCTGGTCCTGACCACCTCGGGGTCGACGGGCGTGCCGAAGGGCGTCGTGGTGTCCCACACGGCGCTCGCCGCGTCCACCACGGCCAGCGTCGCCCGGCTGGGTGCGGAGCCAGGGGATCGTTTCGCACTGGCCCTGCCTCTGCACCACATCGCCGGGCTCCAGGTGGTCCTGCGTGCCTGGGCGTGCGGCACGCAAGCCGACGTCGTCACTGATCCCGGTGACCCGGGGAGCCTCGCCAGCGCCGCCGCTGATCACCTCTCGTTGGTCCCCACGCAGCTCGCGCGGTTGCTCGACGATCAGCGGGGCCGCACCACCTTGGCGCGGTGGCGATCGGTCCTGGTCGGGGGGGCCGCCCTCGACGCGAGGTTGGCTGACCGGGCCGCGGCGCTCCATGCCCCCGTTGTGACCTCCTACGGGATGACCGAGACCTGTGGTGGCTGCGTCTACGACGGGCGTCCGCTGGATGGCGTGGAGGTCGCGATCGGGACGGATCGACGCATCCGGATCCGCGGGCCGGTGGTCTGCTCCGGCTACCTGGACCCCGGCGCTGACGCGCTGCAGGAGGCCGTCGGAGCGGACGGCTGGTTCACGACCGCGGACGCGGGCGTCGTGCGTGACGGTCGACTCCACGTTCTCGGCCGTGTCGACGACACCGTGATCAGCGGCGGCGAGAACGTACCGGTCGAGGTGGTGGCCACAACCCTACGCACGCACGCCGCTATCGCCGATGCCGCCGTCACCGGCGTGCCGGATGCCGAGTGGGGCCAGCGTGTGGTCGCGGTCGTGGTCCCCACGGACCCCGACGTCCCCCCCGACCTCGAGACCCTGCGCGACCTGGTCCGTCGCACCCATCCGACGGCCTACGCCCCGCAGCAACTCGTCCTGACCACGGAGCTTCCCCGGGATGCCATGGGCAAGGTGTCCGTGGCCGCACTCCGGCGGCTCGCAGAGCGGACCTGAAGGGCGGGACCGAGGGCGCGCTCAGCTGGACAACGGCAACACCATGATGGGGTCGGTCGTGGGCTCGGGTGAGCCACCTTCGGGCTCGACCGTGACCCCGACCGCCTGCGCATCGACGAACTCGCCCTCGAAGAGCAGCGAGACCCGGCCCTGGTCGTCCGCGTCGAAGAGGCCGACGGACCGCGGACCACCGTCGTCGATGACCCAGGCCTCGTAGACGTGCGCGTGCGGTGCGCGTGCCATGCCGTGGGCGACCAGCATCGCCTGACCGCTGGCGGGGGACGCGATCAGACGTGCCTGGCTGCCGTCATCCCCGGTGATGCTCACGGTCTGGACGTCGGGCGCCGCCAGCAGCTCCTCGATCTCGCTCTGGGAGGCGACGGCACGTTCGAGCTCCTGGTTGACCTCCGCGAGCTGCACGCCGAGCACCACGGCGGCGATCGCCGCGATGCCGGCGGCGGCCGCTCCGGTCCACGCGACCCAACGGGGCACCCCTCGCGGCGATGGCGGAGCACCGAGCACGACGACGTTCGCGTCCCGCTCGCGGTCGTCCTGGCCCGAGGATGCACGTGCGCTGGCAGGTCGATCCGCGGGCTCCGAGCCCTCCTGGGGCGTGTCCGCGATGGCCGACATGACCGCATCCCGGAGACGCTCCGACGGTTGCTCACGCAGGATGCCACCGAGCTGAGCGGCCGTCGCGACCAGCTCTGCGGTCTCCTCGGAGCACTCGACACAGGCCTCGAGGTGCGCCTCGAAAGCCTGCCGCTCGTCCTCGGGCAGGGCGTTGAGGGCGTAGGCGCCCGACAACGTGTGCAGCTGAGGGTCGTCTGGCGTCATGTCGTCACCCCCAGTGTGTCTCGTAGTCGGATGAGGCCGTCCCGCATGCGGGTCTTGATGGTGCCGAGCGGTGTGTCGAGGATCTCTGCGACCTCGCGGTAGGTGAATCCCTGGTAGTACGCGAGTTCGACGGCTTGGCGTTGCAGGTCGGTGAGGAGATCGAGCGCCGCACGGACCTGCGCGTGCTCGTCCGTGGTCTCGACGGTCTCGCTGACCTCGTCGAAAGCCCGTGGCCGATCTCGGCGTCCGATGCGCTGCGTACGATCTCTCGCCGACTGTTCGGAGCGGACCCGGTCGATGGCTCGGCGGTGTGCCATGGTCAACAACCAGGTCCTCACCGAACCCCGGTCGGGGTCGAAACGCCCCGCCGTGCGCCAAGCCTCGACGAAGACCTCCTGCGTGACCTCCTCGGACTGCGACGGGTCGCGGATGACCCCGCGAACCACCCCGTGGACCATCGCGCAGTACCGGTCGTACAGTCCCCCGAACGCCTCGCGGTCGCCCTCCGCCACCGCGAGGAGCAGTTCCCCCTCCGACCGAGCGGCACCGCCGGACGTGACCTCGCGCACCTGCGGGGTCTCCGGGTCCATCCAGGGCCCTCTCGTCACGGATGCCAGCGCTGCCAACGTCGATCCTCGTCCCGCGGGGTCCATCGAGCTGGCCCCTGCTCGGAAGGAGGTTCGGCGACCTTGCCGTCGAGGTTGCCTGACGCGGCCGGGAGCCTACTCGCCTAGTTCGGGCACGCCGAAGGAGGCCAAGCGGGCGAGCGCGACCGGCGCCGCTTACAGGCCCGCGTAGGAGTGCAACCCGACGATGACGTAGTTGGCGATCAGGTAGGTCGCCATCAGGACGATGAACGCCCCCACGCCGATCCACGCCGCCCTGCGGCCCTTCATGCCGCTCGTCGCACGGGCGTGGAGGTAGCCGGCGTAGGCGATCCAGGTCAGGAACGCCCCCGTCTCCTTGGGGTCCCAGCCCCAGAAACGGCCCCAGCTCTGCTCGGCCCACATCGCTCCGGCGATGGTCCCGACGGTCCACATGAGGAACCCGAAGGCGATCGTGCGATGCGCCAAGCCGTCCATCGTCGCGGTGGACGGGAGGAAGGGCACGAACCACCGGGCGAGCGATGCTGCCGCCACCATCACGAGGTTGATGATCACGAGTCGCCCCAGTCCCTCGCCGAGGCTGTCAGCCGCGTAGACGAACACCCACGCGACGGAGCTGGTCCCGATCGCCGTCCCGATCGCCAGCTTCCACGGCGACACCCCAGCCCGTAACGCCGCGCGGTACTCCGCGTCGTGATCCCGGTCGTCGTCTCCAACGTCCTCCAAGGTGTCGGTGGTGCGGTCAGCCAGAGCTCCGCTGGGTGTTGCTCCCTCGAGACCGGCCGACGCCCCGTCCGTGGCGTGCTCACCATCCGCGGCCTCGAGGTCGCCCACGTAGGCAGCCCCCACCGTCGACCCGTGCATGCCCTGTTCCCGGCGCCGTGCGACCGCACGCTCACCGGTGTCGCGCAGGAGGTACAGGCCGTTGAAGACGAACCCGGCCGCGAAGATACCCATCGCCCCGACCAGCAACGAGACGTGGAAGTGCCGCCACCAGGTGTCGAGGATCGGCATCAGGGGGCCCGGCTCCGAGTACATCAGCAGCGCGGACGCGAGCACCAGGGCACCACCGAGCAGCACGAACCCGTTCAGTTCGGCGCGCTTGCGGATGAAGGTGAGGTAGACGAAGCCGACGACGACCCCGACGAGCGCCATCAGCGAGCTGACCTCGAACATGTTCCCCAGCGGGAAGCGGGACTGCGCCAGTCCGCGGACGATCTCGTGTGCGACGTGAGTGCCGATCCCCGCCACGGCGAGGGCCGCCCCCAGCTTCTGCGCGCGGCGGCCGCGCTCCTGCTCCTCACGGCGTCCGACCGTCGTCGTCAGCGCGTAGAGGTAGACGAAGGCCGACGCGAGGTAGAGCACCAGGGTCGTCGGCGAGTACAGGACCCGCGAGAGGTCGGCCAACTGGTCGGGCGTCATCGGTGGATCACCTCGGAGTGGGAGCCGGCGGTGGCCGGCTCGGACGTACCGTCATCGGGATCGGACGCGGCGGGCGGCGGTGCGGTGGGCTCGGGGAGCTCACCCGTCGCCTCCGCGAGCGCCGCGACGATCCGGGCGTGCTCCTGCTCGAAACGATCCGGCCGCTGGAACGCACGACCGGAGACCCGCACCAAGGTACGCGTTCCGTCGGCCGTGCGGGTCGCCATGACCCACAGGCGCCGCCGGTAGGCGTACAACGCCGGGACGAGCCCGGCGACCAGCAGGGCGGAACCGAGGAGGAGCCACGGGATCTGCGGACGCGAGCTGACCTGGAACCCGACCCAACGACGCAGCTCCGGGAAGCTGATCGTGACCCCCTCGATCGTGAGCTGCTGCCCGGGACGCAGGAAACCGCCGCCCTCGAGTTCCAGCAGGTCGGTATCGAGTTCGACCACCGTCTGCTGCGTCAAGCCGAGTTGCAGGTCCCCGCGGTACTGGCTGACGATCAGAACGGGATCATCGTCCCACGGGGCTCCGGTCAGGGTCGGTGGGTCACCGGGCTCGCCCTCCGGAGCGAAGGGGTACAGGAACACGTCCAGCCCGACGTCCGGCGTCGCGGCAGGGGCCTTGACCGCGCCCCTGAACCCCGCACGGTCCAGGGCGACGGTCGTGATGAAGTCGTCGAACACGACCTCGCCGCCCTCCTCGACGACGATGCGTGGCGCGTAGCCCCAGTCGAGCTGGTGGATCTTGGTCCCCTCGATGTTCAGGGGGCGGTTGCCCTCGACCGTGGCTTCGATGACCTCCCCGTCGGCGTCGGTCACCGTCACGTCGGATCGGAAGGTCGTCGGCTGGCCAGCGCCGGGCGCGGTCGGGTCACGGATCCAGTCCACCTCGAAGTCCTGGAGACGCAGCTGCCAGCCCGCATGCTGCTCCGGGCCGAACCAGCGGCCGGGGTGGTAGTTCCAGTACGCGACCTCGGTGTCCGTGAAGCCCCGGTCGCCCTCGACGACCCCGACCTGACCTTCGAAGCTCAGCAACTGGCCGAACACGATCGCCGCGAGCAGCACGTAGAAGCTGAGGTGGAACAGCAGGCTCCCGCCTTCCCGTGACCACAGCCCCTTCTCTGCAGCGACCTGGGCGGGTGGGCCGTCCTCGCCGTCGTGGCCACGCAGACGCCAGTGGCGATCGGAGAGCAGTCGTGCCGCCTCACCATGGACGTCGTCAGGGTCGCGGTCGGTCTGGAACTCGCTGACCAGGTCCTGCTTGCCGACGCTGCGGGTCAGCGGTGGACGGCTGCGACGCACCAGCCTCACCCAGGCACGGATGCGGGGGATCAGGCACGCCGTCAGGCTCAGGAACAGCAGCAACAGCAGCGCGAGGAACATCGCGGAGCCGTAGACGTCGAACGCCCCGATGGCATCCAGCCCGGCGGCGACCAGCTCGCCCGGTCCTTCCTCACCGGAGCGCCACGCCTCGACGGTGCCGGGGACGTTCGGTTCCTGCGGGACGGCGGTCGCGATCGCCGTCTGGACCCCGAGGATGCCGAGGAGGATCAGGGCCGTCTTCATCCGGACGAGCCAGCGCCAGCCCATCAGGATGGACTCCAGCACGAAACGCAGCGGACCCGGCGCCCGAGGCCCGCGTGGCGGGCGCCGGACCGTGGGGTTCGCCTTCGGTGGAGGGGCGGAGTCGATGCGGCTCACGGTGGGAAGGTACCGGTCACGGGTGCGGGTCAGGTCGGCTACGACGATCAGATCGGCGGCGCGAAGCCGTCGATCAGCGGGCGCAGCAGGAAGATGAACCGGTCCCACAGCCCCGTGGCGAGAGCCACGCCGACCAGGACCAGCATCCCTCCGCCGATCCGCTGCAGGGTGAGCGCGTTGCGTCTGAGCACGGCAAGGGCGCCCGACAGCCGTCGGAACATCACCCCGAAGAGCACGAAGGGCAACCCCAAGCCCAGCGCGTAGATGAACCCGAGGGCCGCACCACGGACCGAGACCCCATCGGTCACGCCGGCAGCCATGGTCAGGATGGCGCCGGCGGCCGGTCCCAGACACGGGGTCCATCCCACCCCGAACACGAACCCCAGGACGGGAGCGCCGGCGAGGCTTCCGGTAGGCGCGCGATCGCTGACGCGGAACTCCCGGGTGAGCCGACCGAGGATCATCAGCAGCCCCAGCCCGGCGACGACCAGACCCATGACGATGCGGGCCGACGTGGAGCGGAACAGGAAGTTCACCAGCCCGGCCGCGAACCCGAGCATCACGAACGGGACCGCGAACCCGACCACGAACAGCACGGATCCCACCAGCACCTTGCTACGGGAACGCAACCCGCCATCCGCCAGGTCCTCACCGGACAGGCCGGTCATGTACGACAGGTAGCCGGGGACCAGTGGGATCACGCACGGCGAGGCGAACCCGACCAGCCCTGCCGCGAACGCGATCCCGGCGGCGAGCAGCAGGTTGCCGTCGAGGATCAGGCTGAAGACGCTGTCTGCCACGGCTCAGTCCTCGGACGCGATGGCGTCGGCGAGGCCGACGACCTCACCGGTACCGACCAGCCCGAAGACCCGGGCGGCGATGCGACCCTCACGGTCGAGGAAGACCGTCGAGGGGATCGTGCGCGGCCCAACCCCGCGGAAGCGTCCCGAGTACGCGTTCTCGGGGTCGTACAGCGAGGCGTACTCGACGTCGAACTCCCGTAGGTGGGCGACCGCGTTGATCTGCGAATCCCCGATGTTGACCCCGAGGAACGCCACCTCGTCGTCCGGGGTCAGCTCGCGAGCCTCGTTGAGGTCGGGCTGTTCGACGCGGCACGGGCCACACCACGAGGCCCAGAAGTTGAGGACGACGACCTGCCCCCGCAGGTCCTCCAGGGACATCTCCCGACCCTCACCGTCCACCGAGATCGTCGGCAACACGTCGGAAGGAGCGGTCGCGCGTTCCTCCTGCGGCGTCAGACAGATGCCCTCACGCACCCCGGCGATGCGCTCACAGTCGGCGGCCGACGAACTACCCGCGCACGCCGTGAGGACCGCCAGCAACCCGGCGAACAGCAGCGAGCGACGCACCGTCACGACGACCTCGTGTCGAGAGGAGATCCGAAGGGACCTGTCTGGCTTCGAGGGTGCCCGGGCCGTGCACCAGATGCCAACCCGCCCGCGCGCAGGTCGTCCTACTGCGCGATCGGGACGGCGAGACGCTCCGGCTCCTCGACCTCGTCGGCATGCAGGCGCTTCTCGCGCATCTCCAGCCGGTCGAGCCACCCGAGGCTGATCAGGAACAGCAACCCCGCGATGCCGGTCCAGATAGCCGAGGGCACCCAGGTCGCCCCCGGGTCGTAGAACGCGAACCAGCTGGTCGGCTCCTCGACGGGGATCGGATCGATCGGCACGCCGTCAGCGTCGAGGAAGTTCGCGACCACCTCGAACCGAGCCGTGGCGAGCCTGACCCCCGTACCCGGGTCGTCGAACAGTTGGACCTCCTCGACGACCCGCGAGGTGTAGAACGTCGGCGCCCGGCGGGTGCCCTCGGGCTGCACCTCGGCGACCTGTTCCTCCAGGGCGGCACGACGGTCCGCGCCGATCTGAGCGATGCCGTTGTCGTCCACCGGCAGGAACTGCTCCTGCATCCGTGACTCGGCCTGACCCGCCAGACTCACCAGGCTGGTCCACTCGAGGTCCGGACGCTCCAGCTCGTCCTGCGGCGGCAGCCCCAGGTACTCGTGGGGCGGTTCGAACTCCTGGAGCTGGTTGATGCCGTCGAAGAACGCGGCCCGCTCGGAGCCCTCCTCGAACCCGTACCAACGGTCCGCCCAGTCGTCGGCCGTCTGCCCGGGGAGATGGTTGATCCCCAGACCGGCAGGGATGCCGGGAGCACCGAACCACCAGAAGATCCCGAGCACCGCGGAGATGCCACCCCAGGCGACCCCCGTGATCGCGAGGGCCTTCTTCGCGCCGTAGTTCGACCACAGCAGCAGGTAGATCGACCCGACGAAGAACAGGATGCCGAGCGGGACGGCCAGGATCGACGCCGGATGGTCCGGCGGGATCGCGGCCTCGACCGCGAGGAACAGCTCCATCAGTCGTTCCCTCCCTCATCGGCCTCCGCGACCCGCGGTGGACCGCCGATCTGCGCGAAGCTCGGACCACCCGTCTCCTGGAACGTCTCGATGTGGTCGATGATCCTGGTCATCGCGTCAGGTGTCAGCACCTGATCGAAAGCGGGCATCGGCGCCTCGCCCGGCACCCTGCGTCCGTTCTCCAGGGCGTGGCGGATCACCGCTCGCGGGGTCTCGGCGGAGTCTGGATCGTCCGGGTCCCAGCCGTAGCGCTCGAACACGTTGAGCAGCTGTGGACCGACCCGTCCCTGACCGACCTGGCCGTGACAGTTCGCGCAGTGCATCGCGAACAGGTCCTCACCCGACTGGCCCACGAACGCCTCGGCGTCGATCTCCGGGATCTCACCGGTCTGCACCGACAGGATGTAGGTGATGATCGCGCTGATCTGCTGGTCGGAGAAGACCCCGCCGCTCGCGACGCTGAACGCCTGCATCGGGGTGCCGTCACGGCCGTGGACGAGGGTCAGCTCGATGTACTCGCGGACGTCCTCGACGATCTCCGAGTCCTCGTAGCGCGCCACGATGTTGTCGAGCGCGGGAGCCGGCCACGCGACGTCGATGTCCGGATCCGGGTGCGGCGCCGATCCGCCCTCGAGGTTGGTGCCGTGGCACGACGCGCAGGCGTTCTGGTACTCGACGCGCCCGTCGGCGACGTCCTGCTCGTAGAACTGCTGGACGTTGCGTTCGATGCGGTCCGGCTCGATCAGCCAGTACAGCGGCAGGAACAGTGCCGCGAAGGCCGACAGGGCGACCCCCCACGCCATCGCCCGCTCCATCCCCGTGGTCTCGAGCTCCTCGTCCGAGTGGTACGGGCGCATCGCGAGCGGGATGTCGGCGTAGCGCTTGGGACCCTTGCGCTTGCCCGGACCGACGATGAAGTACGCCAGCGCGAACCCCGCCAGGGCCACGAGGAGGATGATCACGGGAACGGCACGGCCGCTACCGCCACCCTCGACGAGCAGGATCGGATCAAGCATCTAGGAGACTCCGGGTTGTCACGCGTCGACGCAGCTGGGACCCTCGGGGTTCTGCTCGAGGATGTTGGCGGTACGGGCAGGGCCGGTCTGCAGGTCACCGAAGTCGACGACCAGTTGGCCCTCGTCGTCGATGAAGGACGGCCAGCGGTCCAGTCCCCGCGGGGCCGGACCGAACTGCCACTCCCCCAGACGGTTGTAGCGCGAGCCGTGGCAGGGACACTCGAACCACTGGGAGGACTGACACCACGGGACACCGCAGCCCAGGTGCGGGCAGGAGCCGGAGTTCAGGGCCATCAACCCCACCTCGTCGCTGAGGATGGCCTGGTGGTGCTCCCCGTACACCCGGTCGGCGCCCGAGATCGAGGGATCCCACACGATCACCGACAGCCCACCTTCCATGCGCTGGGGTGCCCGCTCGTTCTGGATCGTTGCGGCGAGTTCCTCGGCATCGCCCACGGCGGTCTCACCGAAGAACCCGTCACCTAGCCGGGGCCACAGGAAACCGAGGGACGCAACGGCGAAACCGCCGAGCCCCGCGCTGGTGGCTCCGATCAGCCCGTAGCGCAGGAACGTGCGGCGATCGACCGGCTTCAGGCCGGATCGGCGCGTGGACTCTTCTGCCATGACGGTTGTGACCTCTCGTTACAACGTGAAACCGAGACCCTGCACCCAGGGCCACACCCACTCGTACCCCGCTCCGCGGAGGAAGGATCCGATCATCGTCAGGATCCCCCAGAAGGCCAGGAAGAACGTGAAGGCCATCGCGGCGAACTTCCGGTTCTCCGGCCTCGCGGAGGGGTTCTTGTCCGCGTACGGCAGCGCCATCAGCAGCGCAACCGTCGCCCCGACGATCGTGATGCCGGCCACCGCCGGGTGGAAGTACGCCAGCAGCTCCTGCAGCCCCATGAAGTACCACGGGGCCTTGTTGATCGCCGGCACCTCGTTCGGGTTCGCCAGCGACCCCAGGGGCGCATCGAGGAAGAAGGACACGATCAGGAGCAGACTGCCGACCGCGAGCAACGCGACGAACTCGACGAGCAGCAGGTGCGGCCAGGTGTAGACCTTGTCCATCTGCTTCGACTGGACCTGCTGGATACCCGCCGGCGGCACCAGCGCCAGCAGCCGGTGCGTGTGATCGCTGGACGCCGGAACGCCGACCGAACCGGAGTCGCCACCGTTGCCCAACGATGCCGCGACCCGCTGCGCGCGCTCCTCCGGGGTCAGACGGCCACCGGAACCACCGTCAGCCGGCGCCGCCGTCTTGGTAGCGACACCGCCACCACCACCGCGGGAGGACCGGAACTCCTCGAGCGCCTTCGAGGCTTCCTCGGCCGGCTTCGGACCGAGCGACTGCCCCTCCTCGATCTTCTGCTTGCGGACGGAGGCAGCCTTGGCCTTCGCCCGGGCGATCCGCTCGGACTTGCCCTCGCCGATCAGACGGTCGTAGACCTCCTGATCGATCTGCACCTCGTCGCTCATTCTCTCAACCCCCCATCGGCGGCCCGCTTCGCTTCGGGCCGCCTCGTTCCCCCCTCTGCTAGGGGGGAACGGCTCCGGGCAAGGCCATGGTGGGTGGCCGAGCGCTTCGTTGGCGTGGCGGTAGCGAGCATGCTTGACCTCATCACAGTGGGCCGCTGATGCCGCCGTCCTTGCGGATCCGCCAGAAGTGAACCGCGAGGAAGACGACCGTGATGAACGGCACGAACAACACGTGCAGCACGTACCAGCGCAGCAGGGTCTCGGGACCGATCTGCACCCCGCCCAGCAGCACGAAGGAGACCTGGTCGCCGAAGACCGGCGAGAACCCGGCGATGTTGGTGCCGACCGTCACCGCCCACAGGGCCAGCTGGTCCCAGGGCAGCAGGTAGCCGGTGAAGGACAGGAACAGGGTCAACAGCAGCAGGATGACGCCGACGACCCAGTTGAACTCGCGCGGGGGCTTGTAGGCACCGTGGTAGAAGACCCGCGCCATGTGCAGGAACACCGCGAACACCATCGCGTGCGCACCCCATCGATGCAGGTTGCGCACGAGGCCACCGAACGTCACCGACGCCGACAGCTCGCGCATGTTCATGTACGCGATCTCGGTGCCGGCACCCGCCGCGGGCGTGTAGAAGAACATCAGGAAGATGCCGGTGATCGTCAGCAGGACGAACAGGAAGAAGCTCAGGCCGCCGAGGCAGTAGGTGTAGGTCAGCTTCAGACCGTGACGCTTCACCTTCACCGGGTGCAGGTGGTACAGGACGTTGTTCATCGCCGCCAGGGCGCGATCCCGCGAGGTGTCGCGGTAGCCCTTGCGGTAGATGGACCCGGGCCGGAAGATCGACTTCCAGATCACGTTGTCCTGGACGCTGCCCTTCACGTCCGAGTAGCTCGGCGGTTTGGGGAGCTTCGGCACTTCGTCGTCCTTCTCTCACGGACCCGACCGCGGGTCGTCGGTCGTCGCCTACCCGTCGACGCGTCCGAGCCAGAGCGCGTCGGAGGGGCACCGTTCCACACAGATCGCGCAGCGGGTGCACTCGTTGTCGTCGATGATGAACACCGCGTGGGACTGCTCAGCCAGCGTCGTCAACGCCGGGCTGTCCGCGCCCTTGATGATGTTGGGAGACATCATGTAGATGCACTCCCACGGGCAGACGTCCTCGCATGCCCGGCACAGGATGCACAGCTCCGGGGTCAGCCCGATGTGTCGCTTCGGCTTGACCCGTTCCTGGAGCCACTGGGCATCGACCTGCTGCACGGTGTAGTCGTCGTACATCAGGGGGTGCTCGCCCCGGTCGGTCTTACCCACGTGCACCTCCTTCCTGGAAGTCGTCCGTCTGGTCGCCGTCTCCGTGTCGTTCGACCGTGCTCACTCGCGTCTCGAGCTACTTGTAGCCGCCCGCCTCGGGCTTCGTCTCCCCGGCAGCCAACGTCTTGGGGAGCTTGCGTTGGACCCTCAGGGCCAGCCAGACCGTGACCACGATCCCACCGATCATCAGCCCTGCCAGCACGCTCTCCGCGATCACGTCGAACAGGTCCGAGGCGATGTCGATGCGTGTGTCCTCGGTGACCAGCGGCGACGCGGCGGGGATGTCGATCCCGGCGCTCGCCGGGATGATCGTGCCCTCGAGCAGGTTCGCGTTCGAGCTCGTGAACTGGATCCAGACGTGCGGCGCGACCCCGTGGATCCACCACATCAGGGAGGTCCCGGCGACCACGCCCATCGTGGCCGACACCCACTCGCGCTTGCCGTAGGTGATCTTGGCGATCCACAGCGGCAGGGCGAACAGCGGTCCGAACCACAGCAGGGGGATCGCCGCTCCGACGTAACCGCGCCCGATGTTGGCGGGATCGCCGAACTCGTAGAACGCGCGGAACACCTCGGGCATGGTCAGGAAGAACTCGCGGAACCACTCGAGCACCGTCGCGTCCCTCCTTCACCGCTGACCGCGGGGTCTCTGTTGGCAACCCTGGCGGCCTCCGCCGGGGTCGATACTGGCCCCGGCGCCCCTCCGCGGTGCGCCGAGCGACCCGAGGGCTTCCGTCCGGACGAGCCGGTGCCGGTACCGGTTGGGTCGATGTTCCTGCGTACCTCCCGGACCTCCACCTGTCAGCGGTAGCCCGGTGCTGAGGGTGCTCGTCACACCCTCAGCAGGGGCAACGGTACCAACCGGGACGAGAGGCGGACAAACGGTCGGTGTCCGCGGCGGGGCAGCACCCCGGTCGGTGGCGGCGCAGCGACGTGCAGATCGGTCATGCGTCCCTGACCGCACGGGCGGCATCCTGCGCCGCTACCGAGATCCGATCCAGCGCCCGGTCATCCAACGCCGTCGACGTGAAGATGACCTCGTACCCCGAGGGAGCGAGGTAGATCCCCGCATCCAGCATCGCGTGGAAGAACCGCGCGTAGGCGTCGTGATCCGCGGCAGCGACGTCCTCGTAGCGCTCAGGTGCCCGATCGGCGAAGACCACCCCGGCCAGGGTGCCGTGCCGCAGGACCTGGGCGGTGACGCCGGCCGCCTGGAAGGCGGCGGTGAACCCGTCGACGACCGACCGAGCAGCCGTCTCGAGGTGGGCGTAGACCTCGTCGGTCAGCAACGCGAGCTGCGCCGCTCCTGCCGCGACCGCAACGGGGTTCCCGGACAGCGTCCCGGCCTGGTAGACGGGACCATCGGGGGCGAGGTGGTCCATCAGTTCGCCGCGCCCCCCGAAGGCCGCGAGCGGGAACCCGCCACCCACGATCTTGCCGAGCACGGTGATGTCCGCGGTCACCCCGTGCAGCTCCTGTGCCCCCCCGCGCGCCAGCCGGAACCCGGTCATCACCTCATCGAACACGAGCAGGCCGCCGCAGCGGTCGGCCTGCTGGCGCAGGAAGGCCAGGAAGCCGTCCACCGGGGACACCAGGTTCATGTTCGCCGCGACCGGCTCGCACAGGATCGCTGCCAGGTCGTCCCCGTGCTCGTCCACCGCAGCCTCGACCGCCGCACGATCGTTCCACGGCACGAGGATCGTGTCCGCAGCAGCGCCGGCGGTCACGCCGGGTGAGCCCGGGATACCGAGGGTCGCGACCCCGGAGCCGGCGGCGACCAGCAACGCGTCCGAGTGTCCGTGGTAGTGCCCGACGAACTTCAGCAGCTTGGACCGACCGGTGGCCCCGCGCGCGAGGCGGACCGCGCTCATGCCCGCTTCGGTGCCCGAGTTGACGAGCCGGACCTTCTCGATCGACGGGACGGCGTCGATGATGGCTTCGGCGAGTTCGATCTCCCCGAGGGTCGGGGCACCGAAGGACGAGCCACGGTCAAGGGCGGCGACGGCGGCGTCTCGCACCTCCTTGCGGACGTGACCGAAGACCAGTGGACCCCACGAGTTGACGAGGTCGAGGTAGCGGTTGCCATCCACGTCGATCAGCTCGCCCCCCTCACCTCGCGCGATGAAGCGGGGGACGCCACCGACGCTCTTGAACGCGCGGGCGGGCGAGTTCACGCCGCCGGGGATGACGGTGCGGGCGCGGTCGTACAGTTCCTCGGATCCTGCGGTCGACACGGCTGGCCTCAGCTCATCGGGGTCGGGGGTCTCACGTTCTCGAAGATGACGTTGTCGGCGACGGTGGCGGCCTTCCGGAGGGTGGCGTCATCGTCCACGGTCCAGGTCGTGACCGGACCGCCGCGCTCGCGCCAGGCATCCACCGCAGGCCGCGGCAGACCATGGATGTGGTAGCTGACCATCGCTGGCGCGACGCTGTCGAGGTCCCGGAGGTCCGCGAGCCGGCGCAACAGGGGCGATGCGAGCCCGGAGATGCCGTCCGCCATGGCCGTCTGCACGCGCAACGTCGTGGGCTGGTTCCGGCGGAACCAACGCAGAGGGACGGGGTTGAAGCTCCCGACGCACGACGGCCCAGGGTGGGCCTCGACCAGCTCCGCCACCGCGGCTTCGAGCGGTCCGGCGCGCAGACGGTTGGTCTTCAGTTCGAGCATCACCGGCGCGTCACCGATGACCTCCAACGCCTGCTGGAGGGTGGGGAGGTGCTCGGAGGTCCCGCCCAACCGGACCTCGGCGAGCTGTTCGACCGTCAGGGAGGCGACCGCGGCGTCCGTGCCCGCGATGCGTTCCAGGGTCGCGTCGTGCACGACCACCGGGACCCCGTCGGCGCTGAGGTGGACGTCGAGTTCGACGCCGTAGCCGGAGTCCACCGCGGCGGCGAAGGCCGCCAGGGAGTTCTCCGGGACCCCGTCACCGTGGAGGCCGCGGTGCGCCAGCGGGATCTCGAGCATCCACGCCGGCGCGACGGCACCAGGTTCGTCGAAGGGACTCACGCGCGGCTCCGCGCGAGTTCCAGCGCCGCGTAGGTCAGGACCAGGTCGGCACCCGCACGCACGATGCCCAGCACCGCCTCGCGCAGGGCCGCGTCGCCGTCGAGCCAGCCCCGTTCCGCGGCCGCGTGGACCATCGCGTACTCGCCGGACACCTGGTAGGCGGCGACCGGCAGCCCGAACCGATCGCGCGCGTCAGCGATCACGTCCAGGTAGGGCAGGGCCGGTTTGACCATGAGCACATCGGCGCCCTCCACCACGTCGAGTTCCAGCTCACGGTGGGCCTCACGACGGTTGGCCGGATCCATCTGGTGGCCAGCACGGTCACCCGCGACCATCGCCGACTCGGCCGCGTCGCGGAAGGGTCCGTAGTACGCGGAGGCGTACTTGGCGGCGTAGGCGACGAGACCGACGCCCTGGTGATCGGCCTCGTCGAGGCCGGCGCGGATCGCCGCGACCTGCCCATCCATCATGCCCGATGGCGCGACCAGGTCGGCCCCGGCGTTGGCGTAGGTGACGGCGTCACGGACGTAGGCCGCGACGGCGTCGTCGTTGACGACCTGCCCGGTGGCGTCCAGCGGCCCGCAGTGGCCGTGGTCGGTGTACTCGCACTGGCAGACGTCGGCCCACAGGACCAGGTCCTCGCCGACCGCATCCCGGATCGCCCGGGTCGCGGTCGGCACCGGACCGTCGGGATCCCATCCGGACGACCCCTGCGCGTCCTTGGCCGTGGGGATCCCGAACAGGATCATCCCTCCGACCCCGAGGTCGGCGGCCTCCTTCGCCAGCGCGGCGACCGACTCCGGCGTGTGCTGCGAGACGCCGGGCATCGAGCCGATCGGCTCCGGCGCGGTGAGACCCTGCTTGACGAAGACCGGAAGGACGAGTGCCGCCGGGTGCAGACGCGTCTCGGCGAACGCGGAGCGCAGCGCCGGGGTGCGCCGCAAGCGCCGGAGGCGGGTCGTGGGGAAGCGGCTCACGGTGATCTCCAGCGACGGGACGTGACGGTTCGCGGACCGGTGACGAGGTCGACCGGTCAGGTGACGAGCGTACTCGTGAGCTAGTCGCGGTCCGGGCCCAGGAACCGCCAGCCCGCCGCCATCGCCCCGAGGCCCAGTCCGACCCCGATCGCGGTTCGCAGGTGCTTGCCGCGATCCGCCAGGATGTCCGCGTTGCGCTCGTCGGCCGTGGCCAGGCGCGCCTGCGTCGCGGGGCTGATGGTCGCGGTCGGGGTCGCCGGGCCAGGGTCGGGGGTCGCCGCTGCGCGGACGCGCCGCGGCACCGGAGGTGGACCGGGTGCGTGGCCACGCCTCACGCCGGCACGGCGGTACCCGGCGGGCGACCGGTGGTCGGGTCCGTCCGGTGAGCGCGGGGGGGCGGATGGACCGACCGTCTGGCCGTCGACCTCCTGGCCGTCCCGGTCCGCCGGCAGCTCGGCATCCGGCTGCCCGTAGGGCTCCAGGGGTCCGTCACGTCGTTCGACGAGGACCGCCGAGAGCTCCGCGCCGTACAGGTACAACCGGCCGGCGAGGTAGAGGAGCAGCAGGAGGGCGATCACCCCACCGAGGGCCCCGTAGAGGGCGTTGGCGCTGGCGATCTGGTTCGCGACCCAGGTCGACCCGAACAGCTTGAGCAGGGTCCAACCGATCGCGGCGAACACCGCGCCGGGGACCAGATCACGCCACGGCATCGAGGTCGTCGTGGACAGCACGCGGTAGGCGACCAGGAACAGGACCAGGTCCAGGACGAGCGAGGCGAGCAGGCTCAACAGGACCGTGGCCGGGCGCGGGAGAAGGCCCAGGTCGAAGCCGGCCAGGGACGCGAGCCCGACCGAGGCCAGCGCTGTCACGCCCAGCACGGTCATGCTGACCAGCTTGCGGATCCACCCGCCGAGCCCCTTCACCGTTCCCCCGCGGAAGACGACGCGGGTCGCCGCCATCGCGGCGGCGATGACCCGTTGCCCGGTCAGGAGCAGCGTGACCAGCCCGATCAACCCGACGGTGCCGCGCTGGTTGACCACGGTCTCGAGGAGCGCAGAGACCCCTTCGTCCGGCTCGCCGGCGTCGAGGGTCTCCTGGAAGCCGGGGAGGACCTCGGTCAGGGCCAGGGCGACCTCGGTCTGACGGTCGGGGTCGTCCAGGACGAAACCCGCGGTCGCCACCGCGAGCAGGAGCAGCGGCACGAGCGACAGGAACGCGAAGAACCCGATCGCAGCGGCCAGCTGGTCGGCGGCGTCCTCCTTGTAGCGCTCCTGGACCGCGAGCGGGACCGCGACCGCTGGGTGGTCCTTCCAGCTTGCGGCCACGGAGAGCTCCTCGCAGCGGCGACGTCGGCGTGGGCCGCCAGCGTAGTGAGCCGCCCCCGCGTGTCAGCTGCGGTGCGCGGCGTGGTGCGCGACCAGGGCCGCGACCAGCCCGTCGAGGTCGTGAGGCGAAGCCTCGATCGCGACCGTCAGCTCCAGATCATGGCACGCCGCGGACGTCACCGGCCCGATCGACACGATGTGGGCGGCGATCCGGTCCTGCCCCGCCAGCTCCACGAGGTTGCGTGCCGTCGAGGGAGAGGCCACCGCGACGTGGGTGATCGCCCCGGAGCCGAGCTCGGCGAGCACCTCCGCCGGCAGGGTGTCGGGACGCCCGGTGCGGTACGCCACCACCTCGACGGGGGTGTAGCCCTTGTCCCGGAGCGCCTGCGGGAGGATCGGGCTCGCGATGTCCGCACGCGGCAGCAGCACCTGCCCCTCCCCTGGCGGCATCGCGGCGCCGAGCGCGGCGGTGGTCGCCGTCTCCGGCACCAGGTCCGGTGCCAGCCCGAGCTCCTGCTCGAGTACCGCGGTCGTGCCCGGGCCGACGCACGCCAGCAGCTCCACCTGCGCCAGCACCTGTGGATCGTGCCCCCCGTCGCGCAGGGCGGCGGCCAGGGCACGCACCCCGTTGGGCGAGGTCAGGCAGACCGCGACGAACCTCCCGGCTGTGAGCTGATCGGCTGCCCACCGCAGACGGTCGCGATCCCCGTCCTCGATCACCAGCACGGGCGCGATGACCGGCTCGCCACCGAGCTCACGGATGCGGTCGGCCAGTTCCGACGCCTGCTCGGCCGCGCGTGGCACCAGCACCCGTGCACCGGTCAGGGGGGGCGGCTCCGACACGTCAGCCGCCCTGCCCGGCGCGGAGCCGCGCGAGGATCTCGGAACCGCCCTCGTCGAGCAGGGTGGCCGCCATCGCCCGACCCAGCCGCTCGGGCTGGTCATGGGCGGCCTCGTGCGAGGCGCGGTACATCCGGGTGCCGCTCGGATCGGCGACCATGCCCAGCAGCACCAGGCGATCGTCTCCCGCCACGCTGGTACGGAGCTCCGCGTGGGCGCCGATCGGCGCCGTGCATCCCCCCTCGAGCATCGCGAGCAGTTCGCGCTCCGCCGTGACCTCGGTCCGGGTCGTCGCGTGGTCGATGGTCATGAGCGCGACCCGCGTGATGTCGTCGTCGACACGGCACTCGACCGCCAGGGCGCCCTGGGCCGGGGCATGCAGCATCTCGCCGTGTTCCAAGGGCACCGCGGTCAGGCCGTCGACGTCCGGTCGCTGCCGCAGCAGTCCGGCGACCGCGACGACCACCCCGTCCACCTCACCGTCGGTGACCTTGCGCAGCCGCGTCGTGAGGTTGCCGCGTATGGGCTGCACGAGGACGTCCCGGCGACGGCGCTCGATCTGCGCGCGACGGCGGGGAGAGGAGGTCCCGATCACGACCTGCCGATCGCGCGGCAGCTCCGCCAGTCGCCACCCCTGCGCCGTGACCAGCGCATCCCGGGGATCGGCCCGCTCAGGGACGGCCCCGATGATCAACCCCTCGGCACGCTCGGTCGGGAGATCCTTATAGGAGTGCACGACCACGTGGCAGTCGCCGCGCAGGACGGCCTGACGGGTGTGGTCGACGAACAGCCCCTTGCTGTCGAACGCCTCGATCGCACGCTCAGGGTGCTCGTCGCCGGTGGTCGCCATGGGCACCAGTTCGGCGGGGCGACCCGTCGCGGCGGTCAGCGCCGCAGCGACCTGGCGGGCCTGGGCCTGCGCGAGCTCGGAGCGCCGCGTCGCGATCCGCCACGGCCCACGTTGGGGGATCGCGACCATCAGAGGTCGAACAGATCCCGCAGCGCGTCGGCGTGCTGCTGCGCGTCCCCGCGGTCGGCGAGCTCCTTGAGCCGCACCGTCGGGTCGTGGAGGAGCGTGTTGACGATGCCCCGGGTCAACGACTCGACGGCTGCGCGCTGCTTGTCGTCCAGGGTGGACAGCTTCGCGGCGAGGCGGTCCAGCTCGGCCTGACGGACCGCTTCGGCGTGCGCCCGGACATCACGGATCGTCGGCTCGACCAGGCTGGCGCGGGTCCACGCCAGGAAGCGCTCGGCCTCCTCGTCGACGATCGCCCGGGCCTGGACGATGACCTCACCGGTGGTGCCCCGGTCGGTCAGCTCACGGACCGAGGCCACGTCCAGCAGTTCGACCGTCGGGAGCTCAGCACACTCGGGTGCGACGTTGCGTGGCACGGCCAGGTCGAGCAGGAACAGCGGGCGAGACCGCCCCGCCACGGCGGACGAGACGAGCTCCAGGTCCAGGATCGGCTCGGCCGCGCCGGTGGTACAGACCACGACATCGGCGGCGGCGATCGCGGTGGTCAGCTGGTCGCGGGGCACCACGGAACCGTCGACCCGTTCAGCGAGCCGTCGGGCCTTGTCGTGGCTGCGGTTCCAGACGTCGACCTGGGCGACCTCCAGCTCAGCGAGCCGGTCGGCGGTGAGTGCGCCGACGGCGCCAGCACCGACGACCGCGACCCGGCGACCGGCGAGCGGCGCACCAGCGCGCGTCCGTACAGCATCCAGCCCGACGTCCACCATCGACGAGGCACCGTCGGTGATCGCGGTCTCCGCGCGCAGTCGACGTCCCACGTTGACCGCCTGACCGAACAGGCGCTGGAGCACCCGACGCGCGGTGCCCTCCTGACGGGCGACCTCCATGGCGTGGCGCACCTGCACGGCGATCTGTTGCTCGCCGACGATCATGGAGTCGAGGCCGCCCGCAACACCGAACAGGTGCGCCGCGGCGCGGTCGTCGTGGTAGCTGTACTGCACCTCGTCGAGGTCCTGCGGGTGGATGTCGCCCCGTTCCGCCAGCCAGCCACGCAGTTCCGCCAGACCCGGGTGGAACCGGGTCACCGTGGCGTAGACCTCGACACGGTTGCAGGTCGACAGGAACGCCACCTCCGAGACGTGCTCCAGGTCGCTCAGCGACCGCAGGGCCTTGGGGAGCTCGTCGCCCGGCACCGCGAGCCGTTCGAGCAGGGCGAGGTCCGCGCTGTGGTGGTTGCACCCCACGACGAGCAGTGACATCCGCTACCTCGGTCCGGGCGGGTGCGCGGCGGGAGGGCCGCGGTGGTGCGGGCGACCGATCCTGAGGGGAGACGTGGTCTCCACAGAGGCGGCGCGTCAACGCCCGCCGCGGCAGCGTACCTCCCGGATCCGGGGCAGCCCAACGCGTCCGTGGGGCGAGCCGTTGGGTCAGCCCGCCGCCGCGGACGGGCCGTCGGCGATCTGCTCGTAGAACGAGAGGATCTGCAGCTCCGTCGAGAGATCGACGGTGCGGCAGGTCACGTGGTCGGGGACGGTCAGGTGCGTGGGTGCGAAGTTGAGCAGGGCGGACACGCCAGCGGCGACGGCCACGTCAGCGACCTCCTGGGCCCGGCCGGCGGGGACCGCGATCACCGCGAAGGTGACGTCCTGCTCCCGGACGATCGCGGGCAGCTCGGCGGCGTCCCGCACCTCGTGGCCACCGACGCACGTTCCGATCCGCGCCGGGTCGGCGTCAAGCAGGGCCGCGACCTTGAACCCCCGCCGGTCGAAGCCGTCGTAGCTCGCGAGGGCGCTCCCGAGGTTGCCCACCCCGATGATGATGACCGCGCGGTCCACCGACAGCCCGAGGACCTCCGAGATCTCCGTCGTGAGCTCCGCGACGTCGTAGCCGACCCCGCGCGTGCCGTAGGTGCCGAGGAACGACAGGTCCTTGCGCACCTTCGCGGAGTTCAGCCCCGATGCCCGGGCGAGATCGTCGCTGGACAGGGTGAGCGTGCCGGCCTCAGCCGCCTCCACCAGGACCTGGAGGTACACCGGCAGCCGCGCCACCGTGGCCTCCGGGATCCGCCGATCTCCCACCTGGTGTCCTCCGCTGCACGTCGTCTCCGTGCCCGAGCAAGGCTACGCCGGGACGGCGGCGTCACCCAAGACGGGGACGCCGTGACGCCGCTCGGATCGCACGTCGCACGGTGCCCGGGGCGACCTCGACCTCGGCGACCTCGTGGCCGTCGACGGCGATGACCGGGACACGGACCCCGTACCGACGCGCCAGGTCGTCGTCCTGGTCGATGTCGACGTGCCGGACCGTCGCTCGCCGACCGGCTTCCCTGGTGACCTGCGCCTCGGCCGTACGGCACAGCCCGCAGCGCGCACGGGTGTACACGACGACCTCTGGTCGGCGACGTCGACGCACCGGTCCGCTCAGTTCCCGCGCAGCGCGATCCGGCGGACCTTCCCGGTCGCGGTGGTCGGGACGGCATCCACCACCTCGATGCGGCTGGGCCACTTGTAGCGGGCCAGCTGGGTGCGGCACCGGGCGTCCAACGCCTGTACGTCCACCGACGTTCCCGGCAGCGGCACGACGTACGCGACCAGGGCCTCACCGGTCAACGGGTGCGGGATGCCGACGACGGCGGCCTGGGCGAGGAGCCCGGAGCCGAGCAGGACCCGTTCCACCTCGCGGGGGTAGACGTTGAAGCCGTTGACGATCACCAGGTCCTTCAGGCGGTCGACGAGGTAGAGCATCCCGGCATCGTCCCGGATCCCGACGTCGCCGGTACGCAGCCAACCGTCCGCGGTCAGCGCCTGGGCGGTCGCGTCGGGGTCGTTCCAGTACCCCTGGAAGACGTTGGGGCCGCGGACCCAGACCTCACCCTCGTCGCCGGGATCCACGTCCTGTCCCGACTCACCGACCAGTCGCAGTTCGACGCCAGGCAACGGCAGCCCGACGGAACCGGGAACGGGTGCGTCCGCCATCGAGGTGGCGCTGACGCTGGGCGACGCCTCGGTCAGCCCGTATCCCTCCTCGATCGTGATGCCGGTGACCTCCCGGAACCGTTCGATCACCGGGACCGGCAGCGGCGCCGCTCCCGACACCGCGAGACGCACGCTGCCGAGGTCCGCATCGTCGAGCGCCTCGCCCTGGACCCACGCGACGTACATCGGCGGTGCCCCGAGCACCACCGTGACCCGATGCTCCGTGATCGCCTGGAGGCAGTCGCTGGGATCGAACCGCTCGACGAGCACCATCGTCGCGCCGGCGGTGATGGCTGCGCCGAGCCCGACGTTGAGGGAGTAGATGTGCGCGAGCGGCAACACGAGCAGGATCGTGTCGTCCGCAGACACCTGGAACCGGCCCGCGAGTGACTGGTCCTGGTTCGCCGCGAGGTTGCCCCGGGTGAGCATGGCGCCACGGGGGCGCCCGGTCGTGCCCGAGGTGTAGACCAGCGCCGCGAGATCGTCGGCTGACCGGTCGACGCGGACCGGTTCCCCGGCATCCGCACAGCGTCGCTCCCAGGAGCCGTCCTCCTCCGGGTCCACATCCGCAGAGATGACGGAACAGTCGCCCAGGAGCCCCTCGTCCGCCAGGCCGCGGACCTCGTGGATCCGTTCGGGGCCAACGATCACGACGCCGGCCTGGCTGTCCTCGATCGCGAAGCGGAGCTCGTCCGGGGCCAGACCCGGGAGCAGCGGCACCATCGCGCCGCCAGCCCGGAGGACCGCGGCCGCAACCTCGACGAAGGTCGGGGTCGTCCCGAGGACGAACGCGACCCGCTCGCCGGCACCGATCCCGAGCGTCTGCAGCGCCGCGGTACCGGCATCGACCCGCTGGTGCAGTTCCCCGTAGGTCCTGACCCCCGCGCTCCACCGGAGGGCGATGTGGTGCGGGCGGTCCGCAGCCGTGCGCCGCAGCCGCGCGGCGACGTCGACCGGGGTGTCCGAGGTACGGGCCGACATCGCGGTGCCTCTGGGTGAGCGGGTGGCGCGGAGCCTACTCCGCCGCGATGCGAACACGACGTGCTGCACCGAACGCACAGCGCGAGCGGGCCTCACTCTTCGGAGTCAAGTGCACGCTCTGAGTGGCCGATAGTCGAGGTGAGCGCCGCAGCCACCCCGACAGCCACCAGACACCCACCAGGACGACCGATGTCGCTGATCGCCCGCCGGGACCACACCCGAAGGCTCCTGCTGGCCCTCGCGCTGGTCCTCGGGCTCGTGATCAGCCCCCTGGGTGCCACGGCCCCGGCGCACGCCGACAGCGGTATGGAATCCTCCTTCGTCTCCCAGCTCAACGCGGCGCGAGCGAGCAACGGCCTACCCGCGCTGTCGGTGAACGGCTCGCTCACCTCCGTCGCCCGCTCCTGGAGCAAGACCATGGCGGACGAGGGCAAGCTCTACCACAACCCGAGCCTGGGTTCGCAGGTCTCCGGCTGGAAGAAGGTCGGCGAGAACGTCGGTCGTGGTCCGAGCGTGAACAGCATCCACGCGGCGTTCATGGCCTCCCCGGGACACAAGCGCAACATCCTCGATCCCGACTGGACCGAGGTGGGGGTCGGGGTCGTCGTGAAGGACGGGACGGTGTGGGTGACGCAGGTCTTCCGCCTCCCCGCCGGCCAGTCGAAGCCGGCACCGAAGCCCGAGCCCGAGCCCGAACCGGAGCCCAAGCCCGAAGCGGAACCCGAGCCCAAGAGTGAACCGACGAGCCCACCGAAGCCAGCAGCTTCGTCGTCACCGAAGCCGGCCAGCTCCTCGAGCGCTCCGGCACCGTCCCCTGAGCCGGAGCCGAAGCCCGAGCCCGAGCCAACCCCGGAGCCTCACGAGGTCACCGAACGGCCACTGGGACTGGACCGCATCACCCTCACCCTCGCGTCGATGTCGGCGACGGACCTGGACGTCAGCCTCGACGTCGTCCTGAACGGCTCGGTCGAGGACCGGTGATCGCAACCGACGGCTCGGAACACTCCCGGTGAACCCTGGCTGAACGCGCAGAGGGGCGGCAGCCACCACAGCTACCCTCGCCGACGATGCGCATCTTCGCCTCCACCGGCCCGTTGTTCGCCCGTCCGCTGGACTGGGCGCTCGGCGTGCTGGCCGAAGCCGGCTACGACGGCGCGGAACTCATGGTCACCCAGGATCCCGGCACGCAGCAGCCGGAGCGGGTGCAAGCCGCCATCGACCGCGAAGGCCTGAGCGTGCCGGTCGTCCACGGCCCCTTCCTGCTGCTCACCCGGCGCGTGTTCGGCACCGACTTCGTCGGCAAGGCGCGCCGGTCGATCGAGCTCGCCGGCGAGATCGGGGCGGACCTGATGATCGTCCACCCGCCGTTCCGCTGGCAGCGCGGCTTCCACCGGTGGTTGCTGGAGGACGGTGACGACGAGGCCGCGGCCCTCGGGACCCGGATCGGCGTGGAGAACCTCTACCCCGTCACCGTGGCGGGGCGGTCGGTCCGCTTCCACCGCTACACCGATCCGACCCACCTGGCGCCCTTCCGCAACGTCGTGCTGGACACCAGCCACTTCGGCGTCGCCGGCGTGGACATCCTGGCGGCCTACGAGCACCTCCAGGACCACGGCATGCACCTGCACGTCTCGGACTACCGCGGTGAGGGACGCGACAGCCACGCACCCCTGGGCCACGGCCTGCTCCCCCTCGGCCGCTTCCTCCGACGCGTCGGGCGGGACGCCGCCGACCGACAGGCCCACGGTCCCGAGCCGAACGGCCAGGTGTCGATCACGCTGGAGCTGGACTGCCGCCGCTACCTCGACGATCGCGCGGCCCTGGTCGGCTACCTCCGGCAGGAGCGGCAGAAGTGCCAGGCGCTGCTCGACGGCGCTCCCTCCGAGGAGGTGCTAGGCCGGCCCGACGACGTCGAGGTGGCGCCGGGCGCCGGCGAGGACGATGCTGACCAACCCACCGTCGGCCCCACCCATCGCTGAGCCCCACACCGAGAGGCCTGAGCTGTGCGCACCGGAACCTCGATCGCCCTGGTCGTCCTGCTCGTGCTGATCATCGTGGCGGCGGTGATCCAGCTCCTGCAGGCCTCGGCGCTGTGACCGGTCTCAGAGGAACACCGACCGGCGGCCCATCAGGTTGCGGTGCAGCATCCCCTGGATCGTGTCCCGGACACGATCGGTGAGGTCGAAGACGGTCATGGGGTCGTCGGCGGCCTCGGGGCCGTAGGCGGTCGTGTCGATCGGCTCGCCGTACTCGATCACCCACTTGGACGGCAGCGGGAGCAGCGCCAGTGGTCCGAGCACCGGCAGCGCGAACATCTGGGCCACGACCGGGAAGTAGGGCAGACCGAGCGCCCTCGCGACCACCCGCAGGTCGTAGACCATCGGGTAGATCTCCTCGCTGCCGACGATCGCGGTCGGCACGATCGGTATCTGGGCCCGCAACGCGGTCGCGACGAAGCCACCGCGGCCGAAGCGCTGCAGCTTGTAGCGGTCCTTCCAGGGCTTGCCGAGGCCCTTGAACCCCTCGGGCCAGACCGCCACGAGCTCCCCGCGTTCGAGGAGCCGGTCCGCATCGTCGCCCGAGGCCAGCGTCGCGCCGGTCTTGCGAGCCCACTCGCCGACGAACGGGGTGCGGAAGACCAGGTCCGCTCCCAGCTCGCGGGCGTGCCGACCCGTGTGCTCGAAGATGTCCAGGCGGGTGATGATGGCATCCGCCGGCAGGGTCCCCGCATGGTTGGCGACCACCAACCCGCCTCGATCGAGGGGCAGATGCTCCTCGCCGTGCGACCGCACCCGCCAGTAGTAGCGGTGCAGTGGCCGCACCAACGGGATCAGCAGGCTGGTCGTGAGGTCCTCGTCGAACCCGAACTCGTCGATCTCGTAGTCGCCGGTGAGACGGCGTCGCAGGAAGGCCAGCAGGTCACCGAGCCCCTCGGTGAGGTCGGCGTCGGAGAGACCACCGAACGCGCCCAACCCGTCGACCAGGGGCCCCCAACCCCGTCGGCGGGCCTCGTCGGCGAGCCGCTCGTAGGCATCGTCCGCCGCCTCGCTCATCGGCTCGTCCTCCGACGATGACCCGTCAGAGGGTGCCTCAGGGTCGGCCGCGGACGGCTCGTCACGATCAGCGCGGGGAGTGCCGGCATGGCCGGCACGCGCTGCGTGCACCCGGCACAGCTCGCCGTCGGTCGCGTAGTTGCGGCAAGGTGCGCCGGCATCGGTCGTCGCGGCGCACCGGGGACGCGCGGTCGTATCACGATCGCGGGCGTCGCGCGCATCCGCGATGGAGATCACCTCGGCCCGTTGTTCCATCACCGACCTCCCTGCCGACCGCGCGACGCCAGGAAGCGCTCCTGGCCCTTGCGTTGGATCAGGTCGTAGATCTCCCGTTCCCAGCGGATGACCTCGTCGTGCGCGACCACCCCGCGGATGCGCTTGCGACGCACGAAGTCCTGGAACGTCTCGCGGGTGGTGTACCTGGGGGTGTAGCCGAAGCGCCGCTCGAGTCGGGTCGTGTCCACCACGCGGCCGAACTGCAGGAACCGCAGTTGGTCGCTGGGCACGTCGGCTCGGCCGGACCGCCGGACGAGGGAGGCGACCCCGGCCACGAACGGCAACGGCACCGGTGTCGCGATGCGTCCAGCCAGCCGGATCGCCTGCGAGAGGTAGAGCACGCCGTCGCCGGCGACGTTGAAGATCCCGGGGTGCGATCCGGTCGCCGCGCGCTCGAGCACCGCGACGGCATCCTCCTCGTGGCAGAACTGCAACCGGGGGTCGTAGCCGAGGACCGATGGGACGACCGGGAGGTTGAACAACGAGGAGAAGGCGCTGTCCAGCCGCCCCCCGAGCAGGTTGGCGAACCGCAGCATCGTCACGTCGACGTCCTTGCGGCGGCGTCCGAACGCCCGAACGTAGCCCTCGATCTCCGCGACGTCCTTGCCGAACCCGTGCGTCGGCGGGGTCCGCGGCGTGACCGACTCGCGGAAGCTCGCCGGGTCGGTGAACTCGGAGCCGTAGACCGCGGCCGACGACTTCAGGACGAAGCCACGCAGGGACGGCACCTTCTGACAGGCCGCGAGCAGCTGCATCGTCCCGATGACGTTGAGCTCCTTCATCCGGGCCCGCCCGCCAGCGGCCGACGGCGTCGAGGCGACCGCCAGGTGCACCACGGTGTCGATCTGGGCGACGTCCAGGACCCGGGCGACCAGCGGGTTGCGGACGTCGGCGCGGACGAACTCGGTGCGCCGCAGGTCGTGGTGCGGCTCGCGCACATCGACGCCGTAGAGCTCCACCACGTCGTCCCTCGCCTCCAGCGCACGCGCGACCTGCCCGGCGAGCTGGCCGGAGATGCCGGTGATCAGGACGCGGCGACCGTCGGTCACGAGGTGGTTCCGGAGGGACGGGGTCCAGGGACCCTGGTGAGCGTAGGGACGGATCGGCACCGACGGGAGCCCGTGCCGCACACCGCCCGAGTGAACCAGGCTCGTGCCCGCGCCAGCACCGGCCGGACGGCCAGCGCAGGCGGAGGGCCGAGCGACGACCCTGCCGCCGTGTTCAGGCCTGGTCGGCCTCGTCCTCGAGGTCGCTCAGGTCCATCGTGGCGGGATCGACCACCTGAGCCTCGAGGAAGGCCACGAGATCCTGTTCGCGGACCCGGTAGTTGCGACCGACGCGGACCGCAGGGAGGTCACCGCGCCGGATCAACCGGTACACGGTCATGGTCGAGACACGGAGCTGGTCCGCGACCTCGGCGGCGGTGAGCAGTGGGTCGGCCATGAGCGAACGGTAACACCCCCACCCCACGGAACGCGGGGTTGATCAGGCAACGGGACGGTCGTCCTATCTCACCAGCCACGACAGCAACGTGAGCAACAAGCACCGCACCGTATCGTGCGACAGCCGCGCTCCGGCGTGCGGTTCAGCTGGCGTGGTGGGCCAGCCAGACCCCGCTCCTCACCCGCTCAGCGCCCCAGGCCGTGGTGGGGCCAGACCAGGTCCCGCACGGCCGCCACGCTCTCCTCCGCGGCCTTGCGGGCCTGACCCAACATGGCCTCCGAGGTCCGTACCGGATCATCGCTGAACGCGCGCGGCGGCGTGACACCCGTGCGCTCGACCGCCAGCTCCTGCCACGCCATCGGCGTCTCGATCGGCAGCTTGCGTCCGGTCATCTCCGCGAACGCCAGCGTCCAGGCCCGCGGGACCACCGCGACCAACTGGTACCCGCCACCGCCCATCGCGACCCAGCGTCCTCCCGCGACCTCGTGGCTGAGGCGGTGGATGCGGGCGTAGATCGTGGCCATGTCGTCGACCGTGAGCGCCAGGTGCGCCAACGGGTCGGTGGCGTGCGTGTCACACCCGAGTTGGGTCACCAACACGTCGGGAGCGAAGGCGCGGACCAACGGCTCGACGACCGCGTCGAAGGCGCCGAGCCACAGCTCACCGGTCGTCCCGGGGTGCAGCGGCACGTTGGCGGCGCTGCCGCGCGCCCCGTCACCACCGATGTCGTCGGCGGCACCCGTCCCGGGGAACAGGAACCGTCCCGACTCGTGTAGCGAGATGGTCAGCACGCGGGGATCGTCCCGGAACATCACCTCGACCCCATCACCGTGGTGCACGTCGACGTCGAGGTAGCAGATGCGCTCGGCGCCGTGCTCCAGCAACCAGTCGACCGCGATGGCCGGGTCGTTGTAGATGCAGAAGCCGGCCGCTCGCGCCGGCATGGCATGGTGCAGCCCACCGGCCGGGTTGAAGGCGTGGTCGGCCTGGCCTTCCCAGACCTGGCGGGCTGCCTCCACCGACCCGGCGCACACCTTCAGCGACGCGCCGTGCATGCCCGTGAAGGCAGGGTTGTCACCGACACCGAGCCCGTACTCGAGGTCAGCCGCGGCGGTCGGGTCCGCCGACAGGCGCTTCACGGCGCCGATGAAGTCCTCGCGGTGCAGCCGCAGCAACCCGGCTTCGTCGAACGCCGGAGGCAACACCTCGTCCACCCCGTCGCCCAGGAGTGCGCACCGACGGATCAGATCGACCGTCAGCTCGACACGGACCGGCGCCAACGGATGGCCCGGACCGAAGTCGTCCCCCGCCACGCTCTCGTCCCAGATCAACGCGATCCGTCCGGCTGCGTCCGGCCCCTCGCCTACCACCGATGCTCCTCATCGCCTGCGGCTCCCAGCCCAGCGCCGCGAGACTACCCATCCCTCGCTTCGGACCGCGCCGCCACGGTCAGTCGTGCCGGAGGGCCTCGACCGGATCCAGTCGCCCGGCGCGTCGGGCCGGCAGGACCCCGAACAGCAGCCCCACCGCGACCGAGACCCCGAGCGCGAGCAGCACCGACCACAGCGTCACCTCCGCCGGGATCGGGGCGAACAGCGCCACCAGTTCCGCCAGACCGATCCCGAGCAGGAGCCCGATCGCACCACCGATCCCGGTGAGCACCATCGCCTCCAACAGGAACTGGCGGGTGATGTCCCGGGTACGCGCCCCCAGCGCCTTGCGTAGGCCGATCTCCCGGGTCCGTTCGCTGACCGAGACCAGCATGATGTTGGACACGCCCACGCCGCCGACCAGGAGCGAGATCCCGGCGATGGCCGCGAGCACCAGGGTCAGGATCTGCAGGATGTCGCCGACGACCCCGATGATGTCGTCCTGCGACAGCACGCTGAAGGCCTCGGGTTCCAGACGCCGTTCCAGGACGCGTTCGATGATCTCGCGGTCGTCGTCGATCGTGGCGGTCGAGCTCGCCCGCACGAAGATGGCGTCGATCCGGGTCGTGGCGAACAGCCGCTGGGCGCTGGTGATCGGCAGGTACACCTCGCGGTCGCGGTCAGGGCCGAACGCGGTCCCACCGACCCGCTCCATGACGCCGACGACCCGGAACCGGATGCTGCCGACGGTGATGGTCCGGCCGATCGGATCCTGCCCCGGGAACAGCTGGTCCGCGACCGCGGCGCCCAGCAGCACGACCCGCCGACCGGTCGCCACGTCCGACTCCGTGAAGGGCTGGCCGCGTGCGGTCGAGCGCACCACCACGTCGAGGTAGCCGGCGGTCCCCCCCTGCACGGTGGTCGTCAGCCGCTCCCCCTCGGCCTGCACCGGTTCTCCGCCGACGACACTGCCCGCGACCCGCCGGTCGGCTCCGGGCAGCTCACGGTCGAGTTCGTCGACGTCGTCCAGGGTGAACTGACTGCGGGTCGGTGCGGCGCCGAAGTCACCGTCACCGGGCAGGACGAACAGCAGGTTCGATCCGAGCCCCTCGATCGCCCCGGTGATCTCCTCGCGGGCTCCTTGACCGATCGCGACCAGCAGGACGACCGACATCACACCGATCAGCACGCCGAGCGTGGTCAGCGCCGAACGCAGCCGATTGGCGACGAGCGCCGACATCGCCACGCGGAAGGACTCGCGCAGGCTCACGCGTCACCCTCCGCCGTACCCACGATCAGCCCGTCCCGCAGCTCGATGGCGCGGGCGGCCCGGGCCGCGATCTCCGCCTCGTGGGTGATGACGACCAGCGCGGTGTCCCGCTCGGCATGGAGCTGTTCGAGCAGCGCCATGATCTCCTCACCGGTGCGGGTGTCGAGGTTGCCCGTCGGCTCGTCGGCGAGGACCAGCGCCGGCTCCGTCACCACCGCCCGCGCGATCGCGACCCGCTGCTGCTGTCCCCCGGACAGCTCGGTCGGCCGGTGGTCGAGCCGATCACCGAGACCGACGGACGTCAGCGCCGCGATGGCGCGCTGGCGTCGCTCGCGCCGGCCACCGGGCCGGTAGATCAGCGGCAGGACGACGTTGTCGACCGCGGACAGCCGCGGCAGCAGGTGGAAGGACTGGAACACGAACCCGATCCGACGGTTGCGCAGCTCCGCCAGCTCGGTGTCGCTCAGGGTCTGGACGTCGCGGCCGTCGTAGCGGACCTCTCCGCTGGTGGGGCGGTCGAGGGCACCCAGCAGGTTCAACAGGGTCGACTTGCCAGATCCGGACGAGCCCACGATCGCGACGTGGTCGCCCTGCTCGACCGTGAAGCTGACGCCCTTGAGGGCCGGCACCTCGACGTCACGACCCAGTCGGTAGATCCTCGAGACATCGATGGCCTCGAGCAGGACCGGACGGTCGGTCACCGGACGACCTCGACCTCGGCGCCGTCCTCGACCAGCTCGACCCCGATCGTGATGACCTCGTCCCCGGTGGACAGCTCGCCGCTGACCGCCGCCGTCTCGTCGCCGATCGCGTCGACCTCGACCGGGACCTGTAGGGCCCGGCCGTCACGCAGCAGGTGGACGACCTCGTCGTCGCCTCGGCGCAGCAGCGCCGAGGTCGGGACCACCGTGTCACCGTCGACGCGTCGCACCTCGATCTCGGCAGAGGCGGTCAACCCCACCCGCAGCTGCACCTCGGCCGGGACGTCGACCAGTTGGACGGTGACCGGGAAGATCGCGCCGCCCCCCGCGGGCCGCTGCGGAGAGAGCGCGATGCGCTGGACGACACCTCGGAACTCGCGGCCGGGGAACGCATCGATCAGGACGGTCACGTCCTGGCCGACCTCCACCTCGACGATGTCGATCTCGTCCACGTCGACCTGCGCGCTGAAGCTGGACAGGTCGTAGATCGTCAGGACTGGCTGTCCGGGGCCGACCCCGACGCCCTCGGCGATAGGTCCCGATCGGGTGGCGCTCTCACCGCCGGTGGTGCCGCCCAGCAACCCACCCAGCTCGTCGAGCCCTCCCAGGTCACCGAAGCCGCCCACGTCCGGGATCGTCCCCGGCGCCCCGCCGCTCTCCCCGCGACTGAGTTCGACCACCCCGGCGACGGGCGCGACGATCGTGAGGTCGTCGATGCGGGCACGCGCGGCTTCCAGAGCCAGTTCTGCCTGCTGGCGCTGGGCCTCGACCGCCGCCTGCTGGGCCGCGGTCGCCTGCTGGGCCTGCGAGCGGACCTGCGACTCGGCCGACACCAGCTGCGAGCGCGCCTGGCGGTAGCCCGCCTCCGCCTCCGCGAGTCGACGACGGGCGTCGTAGAGCGCATCCTCCAGCGCGGTCGTGTCCAGCCGCTCGGCCAGCTCGTCCGGATCGGCATCCAGGCCGAGTTCCGCCACGTCGTCGGGGTCCAGACCGAGCTCCACCAGCTCCTCCGGGTCCAGCTCTGCCAGCCGTTCCGTCGTCGTGTCCCGGACGGTCTCGACCGCGCGCTCGAGCACGTCGATCTGGTCACCCAGCGCCCCGATCAGCGGGGGGAAGACCGCGTCGAGCTGGGCCCGGAAGGCCCCGACGACCGGCGAGAGGTCGAACCCTGCGGTCGCGGCACCCCCCGCGAGCGACCCGGCCGCGTCCGCGGCCGCTTCCGCCTGCGTGATCTGTTGGTCGATCGCGTCGGAGGCGAGACGCACCAGCGGGTCGCCGGCCGCGACGACGTCGCCGTCCCCGACGAGGAGCTCCTCGACCTCCCCGCCGGTGGGGGCGGTGACGGTGACACGGGCGGCGGGCTCCAGCCGGGCCGCGGCCGCGACGGTCTGCACGACCACACCGGGCCTGACCTCCGCGACCTCCACCTCGGGCACGTCAGCCGAGGTGCAGCCGGCGAGGAGCAGCGCCAGGGTCAGGACGGCAGCAGGGACAGGGCGCACCGGGGACCTCGTTCAGGGACAGGATGGCGTGGCGGCCACCACGCCAGCGTACGAGGCTTCGGAACCGTCACGGTGCACGGGCGGGCTGGCGGGCAGGGGGCGTCCAGCTCACCTGACTGTGGCGGTCCTGCAGCGTCAGGCCCGGCGGGAGAGCTCCTCGCCGCGGTCCCTGGCGGCTTCGATCGCGTCGAGGAACGCGGCACGCACCTTCGAGCGTTCCAACTCGCGGATCGCCGCGATCGTGGTGCCGCCCGGTGAGGTGACCATCTCGCGCAGCTCGACCGGGTGACTGCCGGTGTCCCGCAGCATCTTGGCGCTGCCCACCATCGTCTGCACGATCAACCTCGACGCCACGTCCCGTGGGAGTCCCAGCAGGATCCCGGCGTCGATTATCGCCTCGGCCAGCAGGAACAGGTAGGCGGGTCCGGAGCCGGACAGCGCGGTGACCGCGTCGAGGTGGGACTCCGGCAGGCGGATGACCTGACCGACGTGCGCCATCAGGTCCTCCGCCAGCGCCAGGTCCTGCTCGGTGGCGTGGGTGCCGGCGCAGATCACCGACATCGCCTCATCGACCTGGACGGGCGTGTTGGTCATGACGCGGACCACGGGCACCTCGCCGGGGATCGCGTCCTGGATCGCGGCCGTGGTCGTCCCGGCCGCGACCGAGATGACGGTCTGATCCGTCCGGAACGCCCCGGCGGCCGGGGCGATGACGTCGAGCAGCACCTGCGGCTTCAACGCCAGGAAGACGATGTCGGCCGCCTCGACCGCGGCGCGGTTGTCGGTGGTCGCCTTGACCGCATGGTCGCGGGCGAGTTCGTCGCAGCGTTCCTCGCGCTGAGCCGTGCAGATCACCTGGTCCGGGGTGACGCTCCCCGCGCTCAGCAGCCCCCGAAGCAAGGCCTCACCGATGCGTCCGGTTCCGATGATCGCGAGCGTGCCATCCACGGCGCGCCTCCTCGACGTTCGGGTCGTGCACCGCGGCCTGCGGCACGCCCCCAGCCTACGGTGACCGCGACGATCCCACCGGGTAGGTCCGTCGCATCACCGATGTTCAGTCGGCCTCGGGGCGGACCGGGTTCGGCGGCAGGCCGACCTTGGAACGCCAGCGCTGTTCGGCGTCGATGTAGCTGGCGAACCCCGCACGGAGCACCTGGTCGAAGGTCTCGTCCGCCTGGGTCAACAGGGCTCCCAGCAGCGCGTCGAAGCTGCGCTCGTCGAGCGCCGGGAGCGGAACGCGCCCCGTCAGGATCAGGTCGCCCTCGTCATCGAGGGCGAAATGCACCGGGAGAGGGCGCTGGTTGCGCTGGAGCAGGATCCGGTAGACCTCGGTGTGCTGCTCGTCCGGTGCAGCGGCGAGCAGCGAGGTGACGGTCAACGACCGGTCGCCCAGGTCGAGCAGCACCGGGATCGTGCGCTTGTGCTCGCCTTCCAGCATGGTCATCCACCGGTCGTCACCGACCTCCTCGACGGGCAGGCCCGCCTTGGAGAGGCCGGAGAGGATCACCTCGCGCGCTTCGGTCACACCGCCACCGCCCGTCGGGGTCGTGCGACCTCACCGTAGACGGCCAGCAACCGATCGACGGTGCGGTCCCAGGACGACCGGCGCCCGGTCTCGATGCCGGCGCGCGACGCGGCTTCGGCAGCCTCGCGGTCCTCGAGGTAGTGGACCACCGCGGCGGCGTGATCGGCCGGGTCGTGGCCGGCGACCAGGGTGCCGCCGGTTCCCACGACCGCTTCCAGACCAGGCACGGCTGCCGCGACGACCGGCACCCCGCACGCCTGCGCTTCGAGCGCGACCAGACCGAAGGTCTCGCTGCGTGAGGGAACCAGCACCACATCGGCGCGGTGGTAGCGGCCGACGAGTTCGGCCTGGTCGACCGCGGGTTCCAGGTGCACCGCGTCGGCGACGCCCAGCTCCGTCGCCAGGGCGGTGAGCTCGGGCGGTCCCATCGCGTGACGTCCGTTACCGGAGACCCCGCCGATGATGGTCAGCTCGGCGTCAGGGACGTGATGACGGACCTCGGCCAGGGTCCGGATCGCGACATCCGGCCCCTTCAGCGGCTGGAGGCGTCCGACGAACAGCAGCTGCGGCGCGCGACCCGAGGGGGGCACGGACGGACGCGGCACGAAGCGCGACAGGTCCACCCCTGCCGGCACGACGGTCAGGTTGCGGCCCGAGATGCCGTAGTGGCGGTGCAGCAACCTGGCCTCACCGCAGGTCAGGACCAGGAGCCGGTCCGCGTCGTGGGCGACACGCTGCTCGGCGACCAACCGCAACGGCGGCTCCGGCACGTCGCCCGGCGCCAGGGTCGCGTTCTTGAGCACGCCCAGGGTGTGGAAGGTCTGCACGAGCGGTGCCCCCCACCGCTCGCTGACCCGCCGTCCGACCCACCCCGACAGCCAGTAGTGCGCGTGGAGCAGGTCGTGACTGCCGGCGGTGGGGTGGCGTTGCAGGGCCAGCACGAACCCACAGAGCTGGTTGGCCACCTCCTGCTTGTCCAGCGGTCGGCGTGGTCCGGCCTCGATGTGGTGGACGTCCACCCCGTCAGCCAGCGGCACGGTCGCCGGCAGATCCGGATCGGCCCACCGGGTGAACACGTCGACGTGCACCCCGCGAGCCGCCAGCCGCGTGGCGGTCTCACGGACGTAGACGTTGAGGCCGCCTCCGTCCCCCGTCCCCGGCTGCGCCAGCGGCGAGGTGTGCACGCTCAGCAGGGCGACCCGTGCGACCTCGACGTCCGGGGAGCCGGTCGGGACGGGTGGGAAGCTCACGCTGACCCTCTCCCGACGGTGAGTCGTTCGAGGGGACGGTCCTCGGCCCCGAACCGGTACTTGTAGGGCTCGTCACCGCGGAGCAGGTCGAAGACACGCACGCCCTCGTTCGCGGCCTGTTCGATCAGCAGGTTGATGATGACCATCCCTGGCGCGAGCGAGCCCAGCGTCGGGTCGAACGAGGAGTTGTACAGCCCCCACTGGCCCCCCTGCACCAGCGAGACGGTCGCGGCTGCGGGGAGCCCGCCGACGTCCAACCGGTGGAGTCGGAAGATCCCGTCCTTGGCGAACTCGCCGGCCAGCGCCTTGAACCAGTCGTGGATCTCGGGACGTTCGAAGAACCCCGACTTGTCCGGGAGCGCGGCGGCCGCCTGGTCGAGGAAGCCGTCGATCGCGCCGGCGATGTCGCCTGGCGGGACCTCGACCAACTCCAGGTCACCGGCGTCCCGGGCCAGCTTGCGGGTCTTGCGGTTGAGCTCCTGACGCGCTCGACCCGGGAGACCGTCCAGCCAGGCGTCGTAGCCGCCCGAGATGTCCACGCGGGGGCAGACGTCCTCGATGTCCTCCTCGATGACCGCCAGCCCATGCTGCCCGATCGCGCGACGGAAAGCGTCCGCCCATCCACTGTCCTTGGCCAGCCCACCGGCGACGAACTCGTCCCAGTCGACATCCGCCGCCAGGTTCGCGACGTACGCGTCCGCGACGTCCGTGCGGTCCTCGAGGCGGCTGATGGGTCCGAGGTAGTCGGTCACCTCGGTACCACCGAGGAAACGCCGGTGCTCCTCCGGTCCGGTCGGGCTGCCCTCGAGGTCGTTCGCGTCGGCGACGACCCCGATCAGCCGCCCCTCGCGGTGGATCGTGTGCACGCGGGTCGGCGAGCGCTGGCCCAGCACCTCGCGCCACAGGGCCAGGTAGCGCGGGCCGTGGAACACGGTCGCGTGAGGGTCCTCATCGAGCAGCATCTCCCACTCGGTACGCAGGGAACCGGTGGGGACGCTGTCGTGGGTGCGCAGTTCGATCACGGGGCAGACCTCTGGGGAGGCGGGACGGCGAGGGAGTGGAACCTTGCGGCGGAGCGCGGTAGCCGGCGAGCCCCACCGACGGGCGCGGCGCGGTCGATCGGCGGGCCGTCCGCCCGATCGTACTGCGTGCAACCACCGGACCACCCGATCACAACGGCCCGTGGCGTCCGGACATTCCCAGGCTCGTGAGCGGGCCGACCCGGCGGTCGGGCCAGCCCGTCAGGCGGAGGCGTCCTCGTCGGCGAGGCTCGCAGCCTCGAGATCGTCGTCGCCCAGGTCGCCGGTCCCCACCACGTCCAACAGCCCACGCCGCCGGTTGGCGCCAGAGCCCCGGAGTTCCGCGAGGGCGCGGAACGAGCGGTACATCTCGATCAGGGCCTGCCGTTGCGGGTCGGTGAGGTGGGGGTCGCGCGCCACGACCGCCTCGAGGTCCTCGTCGTGCTCGCGTTCCTCGAGGATGCCGGCCTTGACGTACAGGGTCTCGCTGGAGATCTCGAGCGCCTTCGCGATCGCCTGCAGGATCTCGGCGCTCGGCTTGCGCAGACCGCGCTCGATCTGGGAGAGGTAGGGGTTGCTGACCCCGGCGATCTTGGCGAGCTTGCGCAGGGACAGCCGAGCCGATTCCCGCTGGCGGCGGATGTACGCCCCGAGTTCGTCGATCGTGCCGTGGTCGTCCTCGGCCGAGACGGCGTCGGCCGAGCCGGCGTCGACGTCACGCCCACCTCCGCTCGCATCCACGCCGTACCTCCAGGCCGCTCGGCAGCGCTCACCACCGCAAGCAGTAGGGTACCAGTGGCGAGCACCGTGGCGGTGCCGTCAGGGCAGCAGCTCCCCGAGCCCGCGCACGGCGTCGGTCACCCGGACCTCGCCGACCGGCATCTCTCCGCCCGTCGGCGGCGGCGAGACCCAGGTCCCCGGGGGCACGATCCCCGCGGACTCGAGCAGTCCCACCGCTGCGGTCGCCGCGCCCCGCGAGGCGCCGTCAGCGACCTTGATCGCCAGCCCGTACCCACCGGCTCGACCGACCCAGCCCGCGGCCATCACCCCTTCCGCTCCCGGCTTGGCCAGGACGCCCGACGCCAGCAACGCTGTCTCCGCACGCTCCTCGCCACCGACCAACAGGGGGTGAGCGAGCATCGCCTCGCGCACCCGTGTGGACCGTTCCTCGGTCGCGAGACGACCGTAGGCGGCGGCCAGGTGCTCCAACGGGACCGCGACAGCCGGCGCACCGCAGCCGTCCCGCGCCACGACCATCGGCGGACCCAACTCCTGCTCGAGCCGGTCGAGGACCCGCGTCTGGAGAGGAGCCGAGGGATCGAGCAGGTCCTCACGGGACGTCCCCACCGCGGCGCCCGCCAGCGCGAACAGCGCGTGCTTGCCCGAGCAGTTGTGGCGGCGACGCTCCGCCTCCGCCGAGGGATCCGCCGGCCCCACGTCGGGCGGGCAGGTGAGCTGCTCACCGCGCAAGCCGGAACGACCGAGCAGGCGATCGACCACCTCGAGGTGACGGGGTTCTGCGCGGTGAGAGGCGCAGGCGATCGCGATCTCCTCGGTCGTGAGCTCCCGGGCCACCTCACCGAGGGCCTCCAGGCAGGCCGCGGCCTGGAACGGCTTCACCGTCGAGCGGAGGAAGGTGACGTGGCCGGGGTCGCCGAGTGCCGCCACCACCTCGCCGTCCGGGCCGGTCACGACGAACCACCCCGCATGGCTGGACTCGACCACCGCGCGACCGGTCCGTTGATCCTGCCGGGTCACCTCGACGAGCCCGGCACTCACGGCAGCGTCACGGCATCGAACGCGTCGGTGAGCGCTCCTGGCGCGGTGAGCACCGCTACCGACCCTCGTCGGACGGTCCGGGGGGGTGCGACCGCAGGGTCTCGAGGAGCTCCAGCGGGCTGAAGGGTTTGGTCACGTAGGCGTCGCAGCCGACCTCCCGTCCCGCGGCGCGATCTTCCTCGGTGTCGCGCGCGGTGAGCAGGATCACCGGGAGCTGTGCCGTGACCGGATCCTGTTTGAGTCGACGGCAGACCTCCAGACCGTCGGTGCCGGGCATGCGCACGTCGCAGACCACCACGTCGACGTGGTCGCTGGCGGCGATCTCGAGGGCTGCCTCGCCGTTCGTGGCGGACACGACGTCGAACTCCTCGAGGTCCAGCACGGTGCTGAGGACATCGAGCAGGAGCGGGTCGTCGTCGACCAGCAACACCCGTCGGCGCGCCGCCACCGCCGCTCCCTTCAGGTCACTCCCCCGAGATGAGGTCGCTCACCGCGGCGCGCCCATCCTTGTAGCGCGCGGCGAGTTCGCTACGCAGCGCATCGATGCGACCGAAGAGGGTGCGTCGCTGCTCCGAGAGGTCGCCCTCGAGCGCGGCGAGCCGATCGACGTACTCCTCGAGGGTCTCGTCCCGGACCGCGCCCAGGTCGTCCAGGTCGCTGCGGGACAACACCTCGTCGAGCCGTGCCTCGTGGGGTTCGATGCCGGGAGGCACCCGCAGCCGTGTCGCTCGGGCAGCGAGCACGTCACGCTCGCCGCTGCTCTGGTCGGTGAGTACCTCCGACAGTCGGCCCAGCAGGTCGACGGCGACGTCACTGCCGGCCTGCTGGCGGCGACGCAGTTCTGCGCGGAGCAGGTCGAGCCGCCCCTGGAGCAGTCGACGGACGTAGGAGATCGCCTCCTCCTCGGCCTCCGCTTCCGCACGGCGCTCCCTGAGGTCGGCGGTGGGCAGATCCTCGAGCCCATCGACGAACGCTGGGTCGAGCACCCGATCGAGCCGTGCGTGCGACATCACCGCCCTCCTCCGCCACGTGCTCGGTACGGTCGTGTCGGCGCGGAACCTACCGTGTCGAGATCGGGAGCGTGCGGGTGAGCAAGTCGAAGGGGTCTCTCCACTACCCTGCGCCCATGCGTGGAGACCTCGTGGAGACGACGGCAGCAGATGTCTGCCGTGAGCTCGCAACCCACGGAGCGTCGGGCATCCTTGCCATCGACGGTCCGGACGGGCCGGGCCGCATCGTCCTGCGCGAAGGACGCATCATCGCGGCGGTATCGCCGACCCCGCGGGCACGACTCGGCGACCGACTGGTCGGCGCGGGGGAACTCGACCCCGACGACCTCGCGAACGCGCTCGAGGCGCAGCGCGAGAGTGGCGATGCAGCCCGGTTGGGGTCACTGCTGGTCGAGCGGGGGCTCGTCCGCCGCGACGCGGTCCGCGTGTTCGTGCAGGAGCAGGTCCTCGATGCGCTGTTCGAGATCATCCGGTGGCGCTACGGGGCCTACGCCTTCACCCCCGACGATCAGGACCCACCTCAGGGCGTGCCCTTGAGCCTGTCCGTCGACGACGCGCTGGTCGAGGTCGCGCGGCGCCAGCAGGAGTGGGACCAGCTGTCCCAGATGATCCCCGACCTCGAGGCGGTCCCCAGCTTCCGGAGTGGTGCTGCGACCGCGAGCGCCTCGTTGGAGCCCGACGAGTTCGCCGTCCTCGCCAGCGTCGACGGCGAACGCAGCGTGCGGTCGCTGGCTGCGGACCTGGGCTACGGCGAGTTCGAGGCGGCCCGCATCGTCTACGGCCTCAGCCTGCTCGGGATCGTCGACGTGCGACTCCCACGGGACGAGATCGGTGCGGCACTCGAGGATGCGCTCGGGCTCGGCGAGGTCGAGGACCTGGCCGGAGGGTCGCCGGCGACCACCGACGTCGAGGGCCACGAGCCGGCCGAACCGGCGGAACCAGCCGAGCTGACGGAGCCAGCCGGGCTGACGGAGCCAGCCGATACTCAGGGCGAGGACCCGATCACGGACCTCGACCCCGACGATGCCGAGCCGCCTGAGGTCTGGGTCTCCTCCGAGGAGTCCAGGGAGGCCGGGCAACCGGAGGCACCGGTGGCCGAGGTGGCAGACGTCGGATCGGATGAACCCGCCACGGAACTCGAACTCGAGATCGAGGTGGAGGTCGACGACACCAGCGATGCCGCGGGCCGACACGATCAGGGGCCCACTGCTCCTCCACCCCCGCCTTCCGAGCAGCCCGCGGAACCCCTCCCGGGTGCCTCGATCCTGCCCCCACCACCCCCGGGGTCGACACGCTCCCGCGACGACGCCGAGGGGACCGGGCGTCCGGACGAACCTCCTCGAGACGAGCCTCGCCGCAAGAGCGGGCTCGGGCGGGGCCTCGCCGCGATCATCCCACCCAGCGCCCCCGGCGGTGCTGACCGCTCGGTGGACGCCGCCGAGCCGGACGGGACCGAGCCGGACGGGACCGAGCCGGACGGGACCGAGCCGCGG
>PWTE01000029.1 GCA_003563915.1 Nitriliruptoraceae bacterium | reverse complement strand
TCGTCCATGGCCTTGGCCAGCCGGTGGCCGAGGCTCCCGGCGCGGACCTCGGGATCGAGGTTGAGGTGGGCGTGCGCCGGCATGGGTGCGGCTGGTGCGGTGCGGACGCTCGTCAGCCCGTCACGGATGCGGAGGGCGGCGAACCTTCGGGCCGCGCCGCGGCAGCGACCCGCCGCGATGCGCAGGCTGACCGCGGCGCCCCAGCGGAGCGCGTGCCGTCGTGCCCACCGTTCGAAGCCCGGCTGGTCGAGGCAGGCGAGCAGGTAGCCGCGGACCTCACCGTCGACGTCGGCGACCAGCACCGTGCCGTGGGCGAGGTACCAGTCGAGGCACAAGCGCTCGTAGCCGTCCAGCGTGGGGTCGTCGAAGGGGAGGGGCTGGCCGAGCAGCAACGTCGCGCGGAAGATGCGCCGGATGTCGCCGGCCTCGCCGTCGCGGAGGGGGCGGATCACGACCGACGCGGGCGATGAGGCGCCGCGTTCGGCAGCGGGTGCGGGGGGTGCCGGTCGGGAGGTCATGCCGTAAGTACACCGGTGTCGTCCGACCGGAGGTTGACGGGGACGTTGCGAGGGGGGGTGCGGCTGCGTGACGATGTTGCGCCGCACGGACGGCCCCCCGGCGTGGTCCGGCATCGCCAGGGGCGGCGTGGTCGGCCTGTCGGTCCGCCCGCTACCCTTCGCCCGCCCCGCTGGAGTAGCTCAGTCGGTAGAGCAATCGCCTCGTAAGCGATAGGTCAGGGGTTCGAATCCCCTCTCCAGCTCCGATGCATCGTGAGCTCGCTGCCCGGCGCTGACACGGGAGATCCCCCGTCACGGTCCGGAGCCGTGAGGAGCGCCGGATAGGAGCGACCACCGCCGACGAGTGAAGGGGAACCGATGGCCGACGGTGGATCGCACCGTGACGACCAGAGGCGTGACCTCACCGCGGCAGAGCGGAAACTGAAGCAGGCCGAGGCCGCGGTCCGGCGTGCGAGACACGACGCGATCTACAACCGGGCCAGGTTCCGCGGGTTGCAGATCGATCCCGAGACCGACTTCTACCCCGAGATCGCCCACCGCCGGCCAGGCGATACCAACGTTGCCCGCTGGGGTTTCGACCTCCACCCGTGGGTGGCGACCATCTCGGCAAGCCTCCTGCTCGCGTTCGTGGCGTTCACCCTCATCTTCTCCGCTGGCGCGGAGGCGGCCTTCGGCGCCGTCCTCGCCGCCACCAACGAGGGGTTCGGCTGGTTCTACATCCTCACCGCCAACCTCCTGGTACTGGCTGCGGTGTTCTTCGCCTTCGGCCGCTACGGCAAGATCCGGATCGGCGGACCCAACGCCAAGCCGGAGTTCAGCCGCAACGCCTGGTACGCCATGCTCATCAGCGCGGGGATGGGGATCGGCCTGATGTTCTGGTCGGTCGCGGAACCGATCTTCCACCTGAACGCCCCGGCACCCATGTTCGGCGTGGAGGCCGGCTCGCCGGAGGCCGGGAAGGCGGCGTTGGCGACGACCTTCTACCACTGGGGCTTGCACCCTTGGTCGATCTACGCGCTGGTCGCCCTGGCGCTGTCCTTCTTCGCCTACAACCGTGGGCTACCGCTGACCTTCCGTTCGGTGTTCTACCCGCTCCTCGGCCCGCGGATCTACGGGGGGTGGGGCAACGCCATCGACATCCTGACGGTGATCGCGACGCTGGCGGGGCTCGCGACGTCCCTGGGCTTCGGTGTCGGACAGGCCGCCGCAGGCTTGAACTTCCTGTTCGGCTGGCCCCAGAGCACGGCCTTCCAGGTGTTCCTCATCGCCGCGATCACCAGTGTCGCCGTCCTCTCCGTGGTGGCCGGCCTCGACCACGGGGTCAAGCGGCTCAGCCAACTCAACATCGGGATGGCTGGCCTGTTCATGGCGTTCCTGCTGATCGTCGGACCGGCGCTGTTCATCCTGCCGGCCTTCGTGCAGAGCCTCGGGTTCTACGGGAGCGCGCTGCCGGAGCTGGCCTTCTGGAACGAGGCGTTCACCGACACCGACTGGCAGGGTGGCTGGACGGTGTTCTACTGGGGTTGGTGGATCTCCTGGTCACCCTTCGTGGGTATGTTCATCGCCCGGGTCTCGAAGGGACGCACCGTCCGCGAGTTGATCCTCGGCGTGGTGGTGTTCCCCTCCCTGCTGTCCTTCTTCTGGATGTCGGTCTTCGGGGGGACGGCCCTGAACCTGCAGCTCACCGGTACCCGGGATGTCGCTGCCGCCGTCTCCGACAACGTGGCGACCGCGTTGTTCGACATGTTGCAGGCGTTCCCGTGGGCCCCGGTCGCGTCGTTCGTGGGCGTGGTGCTCGTCATCTCCTTCTTCGTGACCTCCGCGGACTCCGGGTCGCTCGTGATCGATCACCTGACCTCGGGGGGCAAGCTCGACTCGCCGGCATCGCAGCGGGTGTTCTGGGCCGCGATGGTCGGTGTCCTGGCAGCGGTCCTGCTGATCGGTGGCGGCCTCGCAGCGCTGCAGACGGCCGCCGTCGCCACCGGGCTCCCCTTCGCGGCTGTCCTGCTGTTCCTGTGCTGGAGCCTGCAACGGGCGTTCCACGAGGAGCTCGATCTGCTCGAGGCGCACTACGACGCGGCCATCTTCCGCAGCCGTCACGGCTCGCTGCTCGAACATCTCGACCGCGAAGCGGCCCAGGAGCAGCGCACCTCACGTGATCCCGCGGAGGACGCAGACGACGAGCGCGATGCGGAGGCGTGAGATGACGTCGCGAGCCGCAGCACCCTGCCGGGCGACCCGGTCGTTCCTCCTGGTGGTCCGCGCGCTGTTCACCCTGCTCGTCGTCGCCGGTTGTACGGGGGCGCCGGAAGGCAGCGGCCCCGCTTTCGGGCCACCCGAGGGCGACACCGCCGAGGAGGTGGTCATGGCCCGCGCGGATTGGCGCTCAGGCTTCCTGCAGGCGGCCATCGTCCGCCAGCTCATCGACGAACTCGGCTACGAGGTCTCGGAGCTGGCGGAGCGGACCTACCCGCCCGAGACCGCCTACCCGCTGCTCGGGCGCGGTGAGCTGGATCTCTGGGCCAACGGCTGGTTCCCGCTCCACGAGCCGTTCCTCGAGCAGGAACGGGTCACCGGTCAGCGGGTGCCCTATCCGATCGAACCGGTCGGGACGTTGGTGCCCGCAGGCGCCGTGCAGGGCTACCTGATCGATCGGGAGAGCGCGGAGGAACTGGGCATCACCTCCATGGGCGATCTCGCACGTCCCGAGATCGCGGCGATGTTCGACCACGACGGTGATGGTCGGGCAGACCTCTACGGCTGCGACGTGGGATGGGGCTGTCACGGCACGATCATTGAACACCTCGAGCAGCACGCGTGGGGTGACACGGTCGAACAGGTCTCCGGGGTCTACCGCGACCTCTTCGAGGAGGTGCGCCAACGCATCGACGCCGGTCAGCCGACGCTGTTCTACACGTGGACGCCGAACTGGACCGTCGCCGTGTTGGAGCCAGGCGTCGACGTCGTGTGGCTCGAGGTGCCCGCCCTTGCCGGTGAGGACCCGCCACCGTCGGTGTCCGGCCTGGAGGGCTGCGCGGGGCCCGATCCGTGCCAGCTCGGCTGGGAGGTCAACGACATCCGCTCCGTCGCGAACACGGGTTTCCTCGATGCGCACCCGCCGATCCGCAGGCTGCTCGAGGTCGTCGAGATCCCCGTGGACGACCTCGCGGAGCAGCATGCCCGGATGGTCGCCGAAGAGCCGTACCCGGAGGACCAGATCGAGCGTGACGCCGCCACGTGGATCGACCAGAACCGCGATCTGGTCGATCGCTGGCTGCGAGCTGCGAGGGACGCTTGACCGGTCGCGGTCGGCACCTTCCTCGCACGTTCCGGTGGCCCGCCCCGCGAGCGAGAGACGCTCGCCAACCCGCCCCGTCAGATCCGGCGCCGTCAGGTGTGCGTGGGAGGGAAGTTCGTGAGGCGGTCAAGCGTTCACCCTCGAGAAGCCAACCCCTGGAGATGACATGACCACGGTCGATCTGACCGACGAGACCTTCGAACGGACCATCGCGGACAACGACATCGTGCTGGTCGACTTCTGGGCCGACTGGTGCGGTCCATGCAAGATGTTCG
>PWTE01000114.1 GCA_003563915.1 Nitriliruptoraceae bacterium | reverse complement strand
TATGGAACTGTTCAGGCTGCTTCTCGACGATCAGGACGGAGGCGCCGCGTTCGGCGGCCTCCAGCGCCGCCGCGGCACCTGCCGCACCGAAGCCCACCACGACCAGATCGGCGCGATCGACCACCTGATCCTGGCCTTCGCCGGTCATGCTCCTCACCCTCCCTACCTGATGGCCAGAGCCTAGGGCACCCTTGGTGGCCTAGAGCTTTGCAGATGTGACAAGTCTCAGGCTGCGGCGAGTCCTGCGTGCTCGACGTAGTCGTTGACGCATCCGTCGATGGTCCTGAGTGCCCGGGCGAGCGTGGGTGGGCTGTTGGGCTGGTGCAGCCCGAACAGCGGTGGCAGGACGCGGTTGCCGAGCTTGGTGTAGAACAGCGCGAACGCGAGTCCCTCGTCGGTGAGGAGGTAGCGGTTGCGACCCTCGAGCCGTTGGACGAGGCCATGCAGACGTAGGCGACGGAGGTTCATAGGTCATCTGGTTGGCGCTGTAGTCGGTACCGAGCAGTCCGGCGACAAGGGCGCGAAGGCTCCGGTTGGTGAAGCCGGTGACGACCTCGTCACGCGAGCTTGCCCGGGCGTGTGAGCAGGATGTGGCGATGCGGTTTCTCGCGGCGAACCAGACGCCGGATCACCGTTCGATCGCGAAGTTCCGCAGGCGGCATCTGGCTGCGTTCGAGGCGCTGTTCGTGCAGGTGTTGCAGATCGCAGCGCGGGCGGGGATGGTCTCGTTGGGGCGGGTGGCGTTGGGCGGCTCCAAGGTGCGGGCCAACGCGTCGCGGCACAAGGCGATGTCCTATGGGCGGATGGGCCCACGTGAACGGCAGCTGGCCGCCGAGGTCGAGGCGTTGCCTTAGCAGGCGGCTGAGCTGATCGCCGCGGCGGAGACGGTCGACGCGGCTGAGGACGAGCAGTTCGGGGATGCCCGGGGGGACGAGTTGCCGGCCGAGTTAGCCGACAAGGAAACACGGTTGGCGACGTTGCGGGCAGCCAAGCAGGCGGTGGAGGACGAGGCTGCCGAAGCGGCTGCGGAGCGCGAGCACGCCAAGGCCGTCCGCAAGGCCCGCCGGGAGGCGACCTGGCAGGCTGAGGCCGACGGTGTGTTCTGCCCCGACGAGGCCGAAGCGGCGGGTGATGCTGCCGAGGCCGCCACCGAGCAGGATCCGGATGTGGCTGCTTCCGCGGAAGCGGCTGCGGACACGGCGGTGCCCAAGGACAAGCCGCAGCGCAACTTCACCGATCCGGACTCCAAGATCATGAAGACCTCGGACAAGTCGTTTCACCAGTGCTACAACGCCCAGGCCATCGTCGACGAACGACATCAGATATCGTCGCCTCGCAGCTGACCAACCAGGCCGCGGACGCTCCGGCACTGCCCGGCATGCTCGACCAGCTTTCCGCCAACCTCGGACGGCTGCTCGACCAGCTGCTCGCGGACGCGGGCCACTTCTCCGAAGACAACGTTGCCCACTGACCGGCCTCGGGGTCGATGCGCTGATCGCCACCGGCCGGTTCAAGCACAACGGCCCGCCCCCACCGCGCCACGAGGGCCGGTCCCCAAGGACGCCACGGTCAAGCAGAAGATGGCACGCAAGCTGTCGACCAAGCCCGGCCGTGCCGGCTACGCCAGACGCAAAGCGATCGTCGAGCCAGTGTTCGGACAGATGCACACCCGCCAGAACGCCGGCCAGGTCCGACTCCGCGGCCTCGACGCCGCCGCAGGAGAGCATCGGCTGCACGCCCTGGTGCACGACATCCTCAAGATCTTCACCACCGGCACCGCACCGGCACCCGCGTAGATCCCCGCGGGCGAACCTGCCCGACGCCGGAGGCCGCGGCCGACCACCACCAACCGTGCCTCACGACCGCCCATCAGCGACACCGCGACCGTGGCGTCCCGTGCCGATCGCCCTTGACGCCAAAACGCCGGCCGGCCCGCACCAGCAGGCTCGCCGTTACAGAGGCACGCTCCTAGCTCGTTACTTGATCGCGTACGGATTGATCGGCGAGCCGACCGCGCCAGGCACGTTCAGTGGCGGGGCAACCAGGAAGAACTCGTACCGACCGTCCTTAGCGCAGTCCGCGGCGAGCTCGTCGACGACCCAGAACTCGCCGAAGGTGATTCCCAGGTCCACCAGCGCAGCCGAGTGGGTTGGGAAGACCCGTTCTACCGGCTCTTCCAGTGGGATGACCTCGACCCCGACGGTGTCCGCCGAAACCGTGGCAACGTCCTTGTCTGCGAGCCACGGAATGCAGCGGCGGGACAGTCCCGGAGAGGCGCCGAAGAACCCAGCCTTGTCATCGAGCGACTCGAGCGCCCACCAGCGCTGCAGGTCACCGGTGCGCAAGACGAGCATGTCCCCTTCCGAGACCTCGACCCCCTGAGCCTCGCAACAGCTCTCGAGTTCCTCCGGAGAAATGGCATATCCGGGTTCGACGCGCTCTACGCCGAGGTGCCGAGCCATATCGAGGAGGACACCACGGCCGGCCATGGCATCCCTCTGGTGCTCGATCCCGCAGCGTGACGCGCCGCCCGCTGCGGTGACATTGCCGGCCCAGTAGCCGTTGTAGAGCGAGTCCTCGACGGCTATGTGCGCCAGGCCGTCCCACTGCGTCGAACCCTGAAGAGGCATGTCGAGGGCATCATCGTTGTAGGTGAAGCCGGGCATCGCCAGGTTCGCCGGTGAACCGACCACGAAATCCGCGCCGGTCTGCGAGAAGTAGTGGTTTGGGGCGGGTCGTGCCGGCCACCGAGGTCCATGAGCGTCGATGGCGAGCGCGAGTGAGAATACGTCACCTCGCTCAACGAGACGTGCCGCCTGGACGAGCTTCTCGGGCGTCAGCAGGTTCGTCGTGCCGCGCTGATCCTGCTCGCCCCACCTGCCCCAGTTCGTAGGGCCAGTCGGTTGATAGCCGCCGACTAGTTTGCCCTGCTCGTTGACCTCGTAGTCTGGGGACTTCCAGCTTCCCGTATACGTGGCGAACCCATCACGCCCCACGCCCACTAACCTCCCGATTGGTATCTCTGAAACGCTAGTCGCTGATGCGTGAGTTAGCAAGCCTTGACCGCCGGATGGGTGTGCGACAGATCTGATGGGGTACTCAAGACCTGCAACCTGTCGCGCTTGACGACCTCCAGCAGCCCCTGCGACGCCGCCCAGAACACGAGGTTGCAGGTTCTGCATACCCCATCAGATCTGTAGGTAGCTGAGCGGGGACGGGATCAGGCGGTTCGAGATGCACAGTTTGGGACTACACGTCACCTAGTCTGGATGTCGGTTATACAGACAGACAGGAGGGGATGGTGAACACCGACCCGCAACTCGACGAGCTACGCCGACAACGCGCCCGGCTCTACGAGCAGCTGGCCGACACCGAAGACTTCCGGCGAGGGTCGGTATCCGAGACCTACCGCCGCTGCGGCAAGCCCAACTGTGTGTGCGCAGGCGAGGATCATCCCGGTCACGGGCCGCGGGTGATGTGGACCCGCAAGGAGCCCGGCGGCAAGACCGTGGGTCGGGCGCTCAAGGCCGACGAGGTGGACTAGGTGCGCGACGAGATCGCTGCCTACCGACGGTTCGTGGAGGTGTCCCGACAGGTCGTGGAGGTCAACGAGGCGATCTGCGAAGCCCGCGGGGTCGCCCCACCGGTCGCCGACCGCGACGAGGGCACCGGGGCGGAAGACGAAAAGGGGGGCTCGTCGGCGAGCTGACCGCCGCGCTGACTGTCGAGCTCGCCCACCTGGCAGAGCAGGCGACAACGCTGCTGGATCCGGCCGGCGGGGCCGGGAACTTCAGGGGCGGGCTCGGCGAGGAACCGCTCGAGCGGGCTCTGGCCGGTCTCGGAATGGGTGCGGCGGTGGTAGCGGCGTTCCAGCCATGCCGTGAACAGCTCCCGCAGCTCGTCGAGATCGTCGATGCCGCGCTGCTCGACCTCGACGAGGAACTGGCCGCGCACGGCGCGAAAGAACCGTTCGGTCCGCGCCGACATCCTGCGCCATCCGGACGCCGTCCCCCGTGTTCCCGGGGTTGCCGTAGAAGTGGACCGGATAGGTGCGCAGGTGGTCGCGTTTGAGATCCTCGTCGAACTCGTAGCCGCCAC
>PWTE01000382.1 GCA_003563915.1 Nitriliruptoraceae bacterium | reverse complement strand
GGGCATCCCTGCCCGCTGTTGGCCGATGAGAACACCATCGTTGTTGGGGCCGCACGGGGCACCATCGGACGCCTGCCGCGCGGGAAGCCGTCCACGACCAACGTGCACATACGGCGGTTGTCTACCGGTCTGACGGGACCCGTAGGACCCCGAAGTAGGGGCTGGTTGGGTGGTCGCCCGGGTCGTTCCTTCGGTCACGATCTCGTGGGATCGTCGGCGTGCTCGGGGATGGCTGGCGATCCATGCTTCCGATGCCGAGGATGTCGCGAAACGCGGCTGGTCATGGGTCGGCTGTGGACGGTGGCGGGCGCCGATGTTTGGGGACGCTTGGGGGACGGTTGTGGAGGTGGGCGGCGAGGGCGTCGTCGAGGAGGCTGTCGCCGCCGATGTGGGCGGCGGCAGCCGGGTCGTTGAGGATGTCGGTGGTCGTGCCTTCTGCCTGGATGCGTCCACCGTTGAGCACGATGATGTGGTGGGCGAGGGCGGCGGCTTCGCGGCGGTCGTGGGTGACGTGCAGGGTGGTGATCTGGTGGGTGGCGAGCAGGTTACGGACGTCGGCGATGAGTCGGGCTCGGCTGGTCTCGTCGAGGGCGGCGAAGGGTTCGTCGAGCAGCAGCAGCTGGGGGGTGGTGGCCAGGGCGCGGGCGATCGAGACGCGCTGGCCTTCGCCGCCCGAGAGGCTGCGGGCGTCGCGCGTGGCCAGGTGGGCGATGCCGAGCTGTTCGAGCCAGGATTGGGCCTGTTCACGGGCTTGGGCTCGTGTTCGGCCGCGGAACCGTAGGCCGCTGGCGACGTTGTCGAGCACGGTGCCGCGTCGCAGTAGTGGCCGTTGGAGTACGGCGGCGCTGGCGGTGCGGAGCGCTGGCTCGTCGGCCTGGCGTGCGTCGAGCAGGACCTGCCCGGTGGTGGGGCGAATCAGCAGCGCGGCCGTGCGCAGCAGGGTGGACTTGCCCGCACCGTTGGGGCCAAGGACCGCCACGGTCTGGTCGCGGGCGACCTCGAAGTGCGGGACGTCGAGGATCGTGTGACCGCCACGGTCCACGGTGACGTCACGGAGCTCGAGCAGCGGGGTCATCGGTGGGTGGCTCGGCCGCGTTGCTGGAGCGTGGTCAGGGTGAGGTTGACTGCGAGGGCGACGGTGAGCAGCACGAACCCGAAGGCCAAGGCGGCAGCAAACCGGCCGCGTGAGGCTTCGAGCACCGCGGCGGTGGTGAGCACCCGGGTTTCGCCTTGGAGGTTGCCGCCGACCATCAGTGCTGCGCCGACCTCGCTGATGGCGGCGCCGAACCCGGCCATCGCGACGGCGAGCAGTGGCAGTCGGGCTTCGCGCCCGAGCTCCCACAGCGATCGCAGCCGGCTCGCACCGATGCCTCGCATCTGGAGGCGGAACTCCTCGTCGACGTGCTGCAGGGCTGCTGCGGACAGTGCGATCACCACGGGGGTGGCGATGGCGGCCTGGGCGATGACCATGGCGGTTGGGGTGTAGAGCAGGCCGAGACCGCCGAGTGGGCCGCTACGCCACAGCAGCACGGTCACGACCAGCCCGACCACGATGGGGGGCAGCCCCATGCCGGTGTTGGCCAGCATGTACAGGGTGCGGCGGCCGGGGAACCGGCCGACCGCTAACCCCATGCCGATCGGCAGGCCGAGTGCGAGGGCGATGCCGGTGGCGGACAGCGAGATCCGTAGAGAGCGCCACAGCACCTCGTAGGTGACCTGGTCACGACCGACCAGCAGCTGCCAGGCGCCCTCGATCGCCTCGACCACCACCTCCATCGATCACCCTCCGCGCAGTTCGTCGGCGTCGCGGTCGGCCGCCGGGACGAACAGCGGCTGGCCGTAGAGGTCGATCCCGAAGGCGCCGATGCGTTCCTGGACCTCGTCCTCGACGATCCACTCGGCGAACGCCTGGCCGCCGTCCTCGCGGACCCGCTCACCCGCCGCGTCGGTGACCGGCATCACGTGGTAGTGGTTGAACAGCGCGGGATCGTCCTCGTACACGACGGCCAAGCCCTCCTGCAGTTGGGTGGCCAGCCACGTGCCCCGATCGGACAGCGTGTAGGCCTCGGCTTCGGCCGCGACCTGCAGGGTCGCGCCCATCCCCTGCCCGGCCTCGCGGTACCAGCTACCGGACGGTTCGATCCCGGCACGCTCCCACAGGGCGAGCTCCAACGCGTGGGTCCCGGAGTCGTCTCCCCGGGAGATGAACTCCGCCTCGCCGGTCTCTATCCGTTGCATCACCTCGGTGATCGACGTGGCCGCGCCGACCTGTGCGGGATCGTCGACCGGGCCGAGCACCACGAAGCCGTTGTACATCACCAGCGCACGGTCTCCTGTCACCCCGGTGGCGACCAGCTCCCGTTCCGCCTCTGGGGAGTGGGCCAGGACCACGTCGGCCTCACCGCGTCGGCCCAGTTCGATCGCCTGCCCGCTGCCCACCGCGATCACGTCCAGCCGGAAGCCGGTCTCCTCCTCGAACAGCGGCACCAGATCGTCCAACAGCCCCGAGTCGTGGGTGCTCGTGGTCGTGGCCAGGATCACCGGCCCGTCATCGGCCTGACCGTCAGCGGTGCAGGCCACCGCGAGCGCGATCATCGCGACCAGCCCGAGCATCCGGCCCACCGTCCGTCGGCCCACGCCGTCCTCCCGACACATCTGTGTCATACTGTCTGAGACAGATAGCCGACCAGATGTGGGCGCCAGTGGCAACGTACGAACAGCTCGCCGCCGACCTCGCCCGACCCATCGCCGACGGCGGGTGGCGTCCCGGCGACACCCTGCCGAGCGTCCGACAGATCGCCGAAGACCACGGCACCTCGGCTGCCACGGCGGGACGCGCCCTGCGTGAACTCGCCGGTGCCGGCATCGTCGAGGTCACGGCTCGCCGTCGCGCCACCGTCGCGACCGACGGTGCCACCCGGGCGTCACGGTGGCTGCACGACACCCCGGCCCTGCGTATGGCGGGCAGCGACGATCCCCTCCTGGCCCGGCTCACCGAGCTCGTCGATGCGCCGATCGTCCGCCATCCGGCCAGCGGCTCCGCGGCCGGCCTCCAGGCCCTGTGGGCCGACGAGGTGGACACTGCCAGCCTGCACCTGCGCACCCCCGATGGCCGCTACAACACCCCCTTCGTTGCGTCCCTGTTGTCCGACCGAAGTCCGGCGCTGGTCCACCTCTGGCGCCGTGATCAGGGCATCGTCGTCTCCGCCGCCCGCGCCGATGACGTGCGTGACCTGACCGACCTGCCCGGCCTGCGCCTCGCGCTGCGCCCGACCGGAAGCGGGACCCGCACCCTGCTCGACCAACTCGCACGGCAGGAAGGCATCGATCCGACCAGTCTCACCGGCCCGATCCTCACCTCCCACCTCGACGTCGCCCTGGCTGTCGCCACAGGCACCGCCGACGCCGGCATCACCATCCGAGCCGCCGCCAACCTTCTCGACCTTGCGTTCATCCCTCTCGCCAGCGAACCCTTCGAACTGGCACTGCCGGCCGACCACCTCCCGCAGCTCGACGCCCTGCTGGACACAGCCACCTCCCCCGCGTTCCGCCAACTCGCCGAACCGCTCGGCTACGACCACACCGACACCGGCCGCGTCCAGCTCCTGGCCGGATAGCCCACCGGGCTCGAGCTGACGCGCAACGTCGACGAAACCGGCCACCTCGCCTACGGAGGTCCGCCCGGGATGCTGCGCCTGGATCCTCATCTCAGCTGGCCGACCCAACCGAACGAACCCGCTCGTGGAACCGGGACGGCGCAACCGCACGACAACGCCCTCGTGTCATCCACCCGGTTGCGGCGGTTGCGCACAGGATGGCTGCCGTTGGTTGAGTGCGGCTCCTCGGGCCAAGGTCCGTCCGGTGGCGACCCTTCGGCCTGGATCGCGGTTGGTGGCAGGCGACGGGTGTTGGTGGATGCCCGGAGGCGGAGCTGATGGGTGCATCGGATGCCGCAGACGCGGTTCTGCGAGAAGTGTGGCCGCATCAGACGTCGGACGGCGCCGAGGGTTTCGGTCGGCTTGCTACCTGCGGTCGGCTGGGTGCGTGGCAGTGCGTTGGAGGGCTTGGGGCGAGCGGTCGTGTAGGCGAAACACGGCGGCGTAGCACGGGCC